>JAFRVI010000065.1 GCA_017438525.1 Clostridia bacterium | reverse complement strand
GGCGTCGATCGCGCTCTGCGCGGAGTACGGGTTCGCTTTGACCGCGTTTGCGTTTTTCAGCGCCGCGGCGTAGGGTGCGTAGCTCTCGGCGGTGTACGCCGTTTCGTCATAGAACGGCAGCGCCTCGAGCGCGGAGAAGTCCGCCTTTTCGGACGCGATGCCGTCAGGCAGCTCCCAGAAGGCGACGCAGCTTCTCTGAGTGATGAATATCTCGGCGGCTATGTGCTTGCTGTCCGCGGAGAATAGGAACTTATCGATGTAGCCGGTATCGCTGCGGTTGGATTCGAGGATGCAGCGGATGTGGCCGTCGGCGTCGTAGACGCGGATCTTGCCGTCGTTGGACGCGGCCGCTATAACGCTGAAATCAGGCGAATACTTGACGGTGGAGATAAAGGACTGCGCGCCCGCCATACGCCTGACGAGCTTTCCGGTCGTGACGTCGAAGAGTCTGGTGCAGAAGTCGGAGCATCCGACGACGACGCGGCTTCCGTCGGCGTTCAGCGCGACGGAGAGGATGTCGTATTCGCCGGGTCCGTCAATCGCTTTGACAAGCTCGCCCGTAGCGGAATTCCAGACGCGGATGACGCCGCGGGTGTTGCAGGTCGCGAGGCGGCTGTTGTCGCCGCTGAACGCCATCGCGCTGACGAGTATGTCGTTCTCCAGCTCGGCGACTTTTTGGAAGTCGGCGGAGTAAAGTATCGCCTTGCCGTCGGTGCCGGATGCGGCGAAGCGGCCGTCAGCGGCCATAACGAGCTCGCGGCCGTAGGTGTTGTAAGGATCCTGCATAACTATCTCGCCGGTATCGAGATCGAATACGTAGACGTTCTTCGCGGTGCTCCTGCCCTCCGTGGAATGAGGTCTGCCGAAGAGCAGCAGATACTTGCCGTCCGGCGTAATCGCGCATTCCGCGCAGGAGGCGTAGCTGCCTTCGATTATTCTCGGGTTGCTGAAATTGCCGTTTTCAAAAACGAGTATCCGTCCGGCGTTGACGCTGCCGCGGTCGTTGCCGCCCTGTTCGACGACGACGTATTTGCTGCCGTCGGGCGAAACGGCTCCGCTCCACGGGCAGTCGGCGTAGTTGACCGTGCGGGACAGGTCGAGGGTGCCGGTGGGTATGTCATATACCATTATTTTGCCGCTCTTGCCGGTGATGAACGCCTTGTTGCCGGTGCCGTCGGGGACCATCACGTTCTCGATCTCGCTGGAGTGATCGTAGAAAGCGAAGTTTTGGTACGCTTCGACGGGGGAGTCGGCTTGGGGAGTCGCCTCTTTTGTCTTTTTATAGTAGTGGATGTAGTTGATGTAGTAGAAGCTCTCATCGGGAGTGTTGTCGGGAAGATAGCTGATCCCGTCCTGCTCCTTTTTGGAGGTGTCTATGGAGGTGTTGAGTATCATATACATCGGGTTGGAGAGGAAGGAATACTGCTCCTGATTGACGTCTATCGGCATTACGAAGAAGAGGATATCGTCCCAGAACCAGCGGACGCTGTCGGCGTCCCATTCGACGATGTAGCTGTGATAGTCTTTAGCGAGGACGTCGTCGGTGAGCATCTTTCCGGTCGCATTGCTGCCCTGAGTGTAGCCGACGCCGGAGTCCGCCATGCAGTGGATGGTGGCTATCGGAGAACTGTCGCCGGTATAGTTGCCGCGTTCGCCGTTGCCGACCATTTCGATGATGTCGAGCTCGCCGCAGGCGGCCCAGCCCATCGTGGAAGTACCCATCATCCAGCCCGCAGGCCAGATGTGGTCGCCTTCGGGCAGGCGCGCGCGGATCTCCATCCTGCCGTAAGTGAACAGGTGGTTGCCGACTGAGTCGAGATACGCGCCGGTCGCGAGCAGATCCTCCTCATGTCCGGGAGTCTGGTAATAGCGTGCGGTCTCATCGCACGGGGCGGTGTCGGTGCGGATGACGAGGTTGCCGCTGACGACGCCGTTGTCGTCGCAGTCCTCAAAGTACATATTTTCCGGCCCGTCGCGGTGATAGATCGGCTCTCTTACGGGGCGGAACTTGCCGGTGCGGTTGCGCCATACGGTGCGGTCGACTTCGCCGTCGTTGAACTCTTCGGACCAGACGAGCCGCCAATTGTCGCCGGGGACCTCGTAGATATCGAAGGTCTTGGTCGTGCCGGCGCTCTGGCAACGGACTCTGCCGTCGAGCGAAGTGGTGAGCTTTGTTACGCCGGAGATCTGGATGGTGAAACTGCCTTTCTTATAGTTGAATGCCCATTCCTGATTGGTGTCAGTGAGATTGGGGACGATGTCGTCAAGCGAGGGGGCGACGCCGGTGGTGTTGGCGTAGAGCGCCGTGCCGTAGTGACGGTTGATTATGCGGTAGCGCGACGGACTGGAAATATCGCGGCAGATCTGCCATTCCTGGCTCGCTTTACCGGGCACCGGCGCGGTGAGCATATACTTGCCGTTGCCGGTGTCTTCGACCATTTCAAACACTTTGTCCGGCTCGCCGGAAAGGGTGATCTTGTAGTACTTGGTGCTGTCGAAAGACGGAGCGGTCAGCTTCGTTTCAGTGTACTCGTAATCGGACGCGGTTTCTTCCGCAAGCACGGCGTGCAGGTCGCTGAAGGAAACGAGCGAGGCGCCGGTGAAGGTCAGCGAGATGTAGTTAAGCGTGCCGTCGAGCGGGAGATCGCCGAAGCGGTCGAAGGGGAAGAGGTAGTATCTCTCGCCCGCGGTGATAACGACGTCGGAAAGAGTGAAGACGCAGTCGTTCGCGCTTCCGCGCCTGCCGACTTCGAGGTCGAGCACCGCGTCAGCATCGGCGGAGATCTTCAGCGCGAAGCCGTCGCAGTCGTCCGTCGCGACGCCGAAGGGCGAGTCGCCGGAGATGCCTTCACGCGCGGCGTTGGCATAGCGGAGCGGACCTTCGCCGGAAATCGTGATAACGCCTTCCTCGGCGGAAACGCTTCCGGAGTTAAGTTTCATCGCCGATATCGCCGCGGCGTCTATGTTGACGAAGCCGATGAGCGGCGAGCGCGTATAATCGGTCAGCGGCGCGAGTGCGGTAACTGCGGCGTTCAGAGCCGCCGCCTCGGCGCTGCCGTCGCCGCCCGCCTGTTCGACTGCCTGCGCTCTGTCGTAGCAGTCGCGCAGGTAGCCGCCGGTGTGGGCGGTATAGAATCCGTAAAGCTCCGGTTTCGCCGCTTCGAGCGCGGCGGAAAGGGCGGAGTCCGCGAAGGTGACGGCGCCCGCGAAGAGCGAGCAGACCATGATCGCGGTAAGGATCGTTGCGATGATTTTCTTCATACTGAGTCTCTCCTTTTTGTTTTTTCTTATCGTTTCGGCGCAAAGCACCGTTATCAAAGCAAATCGGCAAGTCCGACTGCCGCGCGGAGTATCGCGAGCGCATCGGAGACGGTTATTTCGCCGTCGCCGTCGACGTCGCCGGAACGGATGTCGTTTTCGTCCGGATCGGCAAGTTTTGCGGCGAAGCGGAGGGCGCGGAGCGTGTCGGAGACGGTGACTTCGCCGTCGCCGTCAAGATCGCCCCTGAGGACGTATTCTTCGAGCGCGGCGGCGGCTTCTTCGACAGCCGCAAGCGCAGCGTCGATGACCGCCTGCGCGGAGTATCTGTTCGCTCTGACCGCGTGCGCGTTTTTCAGCGCGGCGGCGTAGGGAGCGTAACTTTCGGGTGTGTATGCGGTTTCGTCGTAACAGGGAAGCGCGTCAAGCGCATAGGGATCGCCGCCGTCGGCGGGTATGAGATCGGACGGAAGCGTCCACGCGATCGGTCCGGACCGGTAGTCGTAAATGCGGCGTATCGACATGACGGCGGAGTTATCCGCACAGATGACGGAGGTGTCGAACCAGCGCGGTCTGCCGTTTTCCGTCAGCAGCGCGAGCGGATGCCCGTCGTCGGCGCGGAAAACGCCGATCTTGCCGTCGGTACCGCCGAGAAGCAGAAGCTTGCCGTCGACGGAATAATTGACTGCGGTGACGAACAATCTGCCGAGGCAGGGGCGCGCGGCGAGCCGTCCGGTCGCGAGGTCGTAGACTCTCGCGCAGGAGTCGCCGCAGGCGGCGGCGAGGCGTGTTCCGTCCGGCGAAACGGCGATACGGTAAACTTCGTCGCCGAGCGAGGCGAGGAGCGACGCGGCGCCGCTTTCGATATCATAAACGCAGATATTGCATCCGCCGTCGGCGGTGAAGAGTTTATTTCCATCGGGGGAGAAGGCGAGCGAGATCACTCTTCCGCCCGCGGTGAAACCGCCGAGGTCGGCGTCGGAAGCGGAACGCACGCGCACGGTGCCGTCGAAGCACCCGTAGGCGTAAACGCCGCTGCCGTGGACTGCTATGCTGTCCACCCAGCTGCCGGTGTATTCGCTCTTGATCAAGCGCATATTCGACGCGTTGTAAACGTAAAAGTAATCGCAGAAACCGCTCGAGTCGTTAGGTTGTCCGCCGGCGTAGCAGCGCGAGCCGTCGGGACTTAACGCGACAACGGGCGAGTTTGAAGCGAAGTCGGTTTTGGCGCTTATGCTCAATCTGCCGTTGTATGCCGCGACGCCGCCGGTGTATCCGGCAGCCGCGCGGCTGCCGTCCGCGGATAAAGCGCAGCTTTTTATCCAGTACCGTTCGCCGCCGATCTCGGCGCTGTAAAGCTCGCTCATATCCCCGACGCTGAATATCTTGAGCGCGGAAGAACCGCTTGCATACAGCATTTTATCCTGCGCGGCGTCAGCGGCTCCGGCATTGGCAGGATACCAGAACTCCCGGCTGAAATCATACGTCGGAATCGCGCGGTCGAATTTTATTCCGTCCTGCGGCGCCGCCGAAGAGCGCGGCTTCATATAGCGGACGTAATCGACGTACATGAACGCCTCGGCCATATCTTCGGGCAGCTGATAGTCGCCGGGCCCGTGCAGCGCAACGTTGATGCGTATGTACATCGGGTTTTCCTGCAGCGCGGAGGCGAGCGCGGCGTCTTCGACGTTGACAGTCAGATAGAGTATATCGTCGAAGTACCAGCGCAGCTGATCCTTTTCCCATTCAACTGCGTATATGTGATAATCCTCGGAAAGACGCTCCGGGCAGTAGAGAAAACCGTTTGTCGAGTAGCCGCCGAGCTCGCGGTGCTCCCCGTTTTCGTCGGCGTAGTGGAAGGTTGCTATCGCTTTTTTGTCGTCCCTCCAGCCGTCGGACGGGCCGGAGCCGACCATTTCGAGAATATCGATCTCGCCGGTGAGCGGCCAGAGGTCGTCGTTTCCCATCATCCACAGCGCGGGGAATATCCCCTGACCGTGCGGCATTTTCACGCGAAATTCATACCTGCCGTAGCCGAACTGCACGTTATCCTCGGTGCTGACGTGCCCGCTTGTCGCGGGGCGCCCGCGGTACTCTCCCTCGAAGGTGTGTATCACGAGATTTCCGTCCTGCAGAAAGACGTTATCTTCGCTGTCGCGGAAGGCGTAAGCGTTTTCACCGCCGTCAACGACTCCGTCCCTGACGTTCCAGACGTTTCTGTCGAGAGCGCGGCCGTCGAATTCGTCGCTCCATACGGTGCTCCACTCGGGCGCGGCGACGGAGACGATCTCGAAGTATTTGATCCCGCTGGTCAATGAGACGAATTTCAATGATGATCCGGTATAAGAGAGACGCTGATTACCTGAAAAAGTGAACGAGAATCCGCGGTGGTTGTTATAAGAATAGTTGAAAACCTGCTCGGGCTCGGTGAGATTCGGGCGCGAAGCCGATATGACTGATCCGCCGTTCGCGTTACATCGAAGGGCGAAGGCGTAGTGTTTGTTTATGAAGCGCACCGCGTTGGCGGAGGACGGGTCGGGACATATCAGCCAGAGCTGACTGTCGTCGTTCGGGTCATCCTCGGTGAAAACGCAGCATCTGTCGCCGGTATCTGTTGGAGTAAGCATCGTCAGCGCGAGCGAAGTGCCTTTTTGCAGCAGTTTGAAGTATCCGCCGCCATCAAGCGCCTGCGGCGTGACGGGCGTTTCGGAATACTCCGCTTTCCGCGCGCCGTCGAGCGCTCCCGCGCAGCCGTGCAGGTCGGAGAAGGATACCTCGTCCGCGCCGGTGAAGGCAAGTGAGATGTAATTGAACATTTCGTCGGGCTGACAGCCGAAGCGGCTGAAGGGGAAGAAGTAATAACGCTCTCCTGAAGAGACCGCGATATCCGAAATCGTATAGACGGAGCGGCTTTCGCCGCGCGACCCGATCTCAAGGTCGAGCGCCGCATCGGCGGAAGAATCGATCTTCAGGGCGATTCCGTCCGCATGCGGCGAAACGGCGCCGAAGGGGTCGGGGCCCGCGATGCCGCCGGAAACGGCGTTGCAGTAGCGCAGAGTGCCGCCGCCGGAGAGTGTAATAACGCCGTCGGCGGAGGATACGGAGCCGGAATTCAGCTTCATCCCAGCGATATCGGCGTCTGTTACGTTGTCAAACCCGCCGAGTTTGATGCGTTCGTAATCACCGAGCGGGATCAGTCCACCCAGCGCGTTGCGGAGCGCGGATGCGAGCGCGGCGTCGGTGCCGCCGGCCGCTTTTGTTGCCGCTGCGCGATCATATACGTCACGCAGGGCGTTTCCGGACTGCAGCGTGTATAATCCGTAGAGTTCCGGCTTTGCCGTACTCATGGCGCGGTCGAGCGAATCCGCAGCCGCCGTGAAAGCGGCGCCGGAGAAACAGGCGCATATTAAAGCCGCGATCAAAACGGCTGCCGTTAGTTTTTTCACCGGATTCGTTTCCTCCTTAAAGCGCGTCTGCAAGTTTGGCGGCGACGCGGAGTATCGCCAGTGCGTCTGAAACGGTGATGCGTCCGTCGCCGTCGGCGTCGCCGATGAGTATGCTTTCCGGAGTTTCCTCCGCGAGCTTCGCGGCGATGCGGAGCGCGGCGAGCGCGTCGGAAACGGTTATCTCTCCGTCGCCGTCAAGATCGCCCTTTATAAAGTCGGCGCCCGTTTCGACGAGCGCGCCGGCGGCTTCTTCGACAGCCGCGAGCGCGGCGCCGACAGCGGACTGCGAGGAGTATCTGTTCGTCCTGACCGCGTGCGCGTTTTTGAGCGCTACGGCGTAAGGAGCGTAGCTTTCGGCTGTGTAGACCGCTTCGTCATAATAGGGCAGCGCGGCAAGCACAGAGGAATCAGAGCATTCAGAAAGCAGCTCGGGGATGCGCCATCCGGCAACCGCGGAGGAAAAATCCTCCCGACCGCGTATAGCCATAACGGAACGGTTGTCGGGGCTTATCGCTATGGTGTGATACCACGTTCCGCCGCCGGCTTCGTCATAAAGCAGAGCGAGCGGGAGTCCGTCGGATGCGCGGTAAACGCCTATCCTGCCGTCCGTGCAGCCGAGCAGCAGGAGCTTGCCGTCGGCGGAATATACGACCTCGGTGACGGTGAGTCTGCCGAGGCAGGGGCGCGCGGCAAGCCGTCCGGTCTCAACGTCGTAAACTCTGGCGCAGGAGTCGCCGCAGGCGGCGGCGAGCCGTTTCCCGTCGGGCGAAACGGCGAGCTTGTAGACCTCGTCGGCGCAGACGGCGAGAAGCTTCGTTTCGCCTGATGCGATATCATACTTGTATATCTTCAGCGCGCCGTCGGCGGCATAGATCGTTTTGCAGTCGGGAGAGAAGGCGAGCGAGATAACGCGGCCTTCGGCGGTGAAACCGCCGAGGTCGGCGTCGGAAGCGGAGCGCACGCGCACCTTGCCGTCGAAACAGCCGTAGGCGTAGGTGTCATCGGCGGCGACGGCTATTGAGTCGACCCAACTGCCCGTGTATTCGTTGGCGATCTCCGTGAGGTCTTCGCATTCAAAAATGCGGAAATAATCGCAGTAGCCGTTGCTCCTTTCGTTCGGAACGGCGCCGTAATAACAGCGGCTGCCGTCGTTGCTAAGCGCTATCGTCGGGAACATCCCCTCCGCCATCTCGGTCATGGGCACCAGCAGGTCGGTCTTGGACACGGTTATCTTGCGTTCCCTGCCAAAGACGGCGGTGCTGCCGTCGGCGGAAACCGCGCATGACATAGACCATCCGGAAGTCATGAGATTGCGGGAGGCGACGTGGGTCATGCTCGTTACGTCGTAAATAACCGCCACCGTGGCGGCGTTGCAGTAGACGAGGCGATCGGTCGCGGCGCAGTAAGCGCCGATATGTGCGGGCGACCAGATGGCTTCGTAATAGTCGGGCGAGCCCGATTCGTATCCGTAGGGAATAGTATCCGCGGGCTTCGCGCGGACGCCGCTCTTGTAATATCTGATATAGTCGATGTAGAAATATGCCTCATCCGGCATACCTTCGGGAAGCTGATTGTTCCCGGGACCTTCTATCGATGTGTCGAGTATCAGGAACATCGGGTTTTCCTGCAGGGTTATCATCTTTTCCGGAGTATCCGAATTCACGGTCAGATAGAGCGTGTCGTCGAAATACCAGCGCACCTGTGTTTCGTCCCACTCTATCGCGTATGTATGGTAGTTTTCGGAGAGCTTTTCGACGTGTCTGAGCGTATTCCCGTCGGTGTTGCCGCCTTCCTCGATATGAATGCCGTTTTTGTCATAGTGGAAGGTGGCGATGGAACCGCGTTCGCCGAGGTAATCATCATCCGGTCCGGAACCGACCATCTCGACGACGTCGATCTCGCCGCAGCGCGGCCAGCGCTCATCCTCGCCCATCATCCAGAATGCGGGCCAGATCTTGCGCCCCTCCGGAAGCTTCGCCCGCATCTCCATTCTGCCGTAGGTGAACTGCACCTTCTCCTCGGTGGAGAGGTAGGCGCTCGTGGCGTGATAGCCGAGGTATTCTTCTTTTATAGTCTTGATGACGAGGTTGCCGTCTTCGATATAGAGGTTGTTCGGGCTGTCGCGGTTGAACATCGGCTCGGTCGGGCCGCGGTTTTTGGCGTTCATGACGTACCATACGCTGCGGTCGAGCGTATTGAATTCATCGCTCCAGACCTGCGTCCACTCTTCACCGCCGGTGCATACGACGTCGAAATACTTCGTCGCGGTGTCGGTCCCTGAGAGCCGCGCTTTTGAGCCGAGGTATGACAGTTTTCCGATGTTGGCCAGATAGAAAGAAAAGCCGCGCGTTCTGTTATACGTGCAGGACCATTTCTGCGCCGCGTTGGTGTAATCGGCGACGCTGAGCGTGAGCGAAAGACTGCCGTCGGCGGACTGCTGCAGCGAAAGCCCGGTAAGCTTGTTGACAAGTCTGAAACGCGAGGTAACGGCCGGATCGCGCACGATCTGCCAGAGTTGAGAATCGTCGTTTCCGGCGTTTGCGGCGAAAACAAGTTTTCGCGTACTTAATTCGTATACGACCGTCAGCGCGAGATCCGTATCGTGCTGGAGGATCTTATAGAACTTCGCGGGGTCGAAGTTCTGCGCGGTCATCGGTTCTTCGGAATAAACGAATTCCGCGGCACCCTCGGCTCCGGCGGAAGCGGCGTGCAGGTCGCAAAACGAAACCGCGCTTGTTCCGGTAAAGGTCAGGGAAATATAGTTAAGCGTGCCGTCAAGCGGCAGGTCGCCGAAGCGCTCGAAGGGGAAGAAATAGTAACGTTCACCATTGGCAACGAAAACGTCGGAAAGCGTGAAAACGCAGTCGTCCGAACTGCCGCGCCTGCCGATCTCGATATCGAGCCGCGCATCCGCGGCGGAATCTATCGCGAGCACGAATCCGTCGGCGTCCGGAGTCGCCATGCCGAAGGGGGAGGGGCCCGCAATGCCGCCGCGAACGGCGTTGCAGTAGCGGAGCGTTCCTTCGCCGGAAAGAGTAACGGCGCCGTCGCATACCGAAACTTCGCCGCGGCAGAGCTTCATAGCCGCGATATCTTCGCCGTCGAGCCCGCTGAAGCCGATCAATGTCTCGCGCTTATAGTTTTCAAGCGGCGCGAGCGCGTCGAGCGCGGCGAGAAGCGCGCTTCCGTCGCCATCACCCGCTGCTGCCCTATCATAAGCGTCGCGAAGCAGACCCGCGCTCTGCGGCGTGTAAAGTCCGTAAAGCTCCGGCTTCGCCGCCGCCATCGCTTCATCCAACGGAGCGGCGGACGCGAAGAAGACAGTCCCTGCCAAGACGGAGAATATCAACGCTATGACAATTATGAACGCAGTCGTTTTCCTCATCGCTTCCTCCGGTTCCTGCCTGTATCCTGAATCTGCTTCATAATAATAATATCATAACGCGTTCGTCAAGTCAACATATTATAGCGATAAATCGGCGCAAAAACGCGCGCAAAATATCACGCATTCGTAAAAAAATCACAGAATGACAAGAAATTGCGCAGGGACGACGATATAATTGAAATGGCATTATATTTGCGCTTGCGCGTAGGGAGGTAGAGTGATATGAAATTGAAAAGTTTTTTTGCGATTATATTATGCTCGATGCTTTTAATGAGCGTATTTGCCGGCGTTCCGGCTGTAAATGCTTCCGAAACGGAGTATATCTATGCGGATATGACGGGATTTGACTCATACACACGCGTTGTGCTCGCGACGGTAGCCGTTTCCGGCGTGAAATCGCCGCAGCCGTCGAATGCGGAGCTGCCCGGCGAGGGTGTGGAGAAGAGCGTACGCTTGACCGCTATCGCCCGCGACAGCGGCGAAAACAGCTTCAGCATTGCCTCCTGCCGCGCGCCCGACGCGTCTTTTGCCAATCCCTTCAAGGACGGCGCGCATATCGACCCGATCATTTCAGGGAAAAACTATAATATGTTTGACGGAGTCGCCCTTGCCGACAGCGTCGGCATCCGCTTTTGCGTCGCGACCGGAGCATCCGGCTCCGTTACCGCGGTCGCGGGAAAAGCGCGCCTGCAGTTCGGCGTCTCTCCTTCGCGCGGAATGTCCGTGGAGGAAATATACAGCGAATATGAAGAGGGCTTCATCTTTGAAACTACAGACTATGAAATAGGCGCGGACGGATTCGTCAACGTGCTGTTTGAATCCGCCGTACCGATCGACGGCAGGACTCCCGCGGATGCGGACTTCCTTGCCGATTACCTGCCGCGTGTGAACGCGATGAACATCATCGTGACGCCCGACGCAGCGATAACCGGAGGTGAATTATTTTATATCGGCGGCCTGCGCGCTTACCGCGAGCGCTGCGAATACGACGTATACGCCTCCTCGGACGGCTTCTGTGGCGGAACGGTGACGATTTCCGGCATTTCGGAGCACGAGGGAACGCTCGCGCTGGAAATGGACGGCAGTCCAATGCCGGTCTATTACGAAAAAACCGTCCGCACCGATTCCTACGGGCTTAACAGAATAGAATACCGTGTGGACACCGCCGCTGCGGGCGACGGAAGCCACGTCTTCCGCCTGCTGCTCGACGGTGATTGCGTCTGCGAAAAGACGCTCTGCTTCGATAACACGCCGCCGTATCTCGCATACAGCAGCGTTAAAAACGGAGGCACGGCATCTTCCTCCGGCACGATAGATATGCGCGCGGCTGACGGCGAAAGCGGAGTCGCCGCATTCTCCGTCCGTCTGGACGGCGCCGCGATAACGCTGCCGCACGGATATTCCGGATTAGCCGCCGGCGCTCACTCGCTCACGTATTCGATAACCGACCGCGCCGGAATGACCCAAAAAGGTTCGATAATCTTCAGCGTCGGAAGCGGAGTATCATACGGGGATTTTTCCGCGGACGCAGGCAGCGCGGCGGTTGAAATAAGCGGCGCGAACGGCAAGACGGCTTACGCCTACTCCGCGGGCGCGGCGCTGCCGGTGACGGCGTACGAAAACGCCGCGGCGCTCGGCGAGCTTTCCGCGAAAACGCCCGCGGGAGAGGCGGCGTTCAGCGGCCGCGCCAAGGCCGTGACGCTT
Organism: Clostridia bacterium; assembly: GCA_017438525.1. Taxonomy (NCBI): domain Bacteria; kingdom Bacillati; phylum Bacillota; class Clostridia; species Clostridia bacterium. Next base: position 12,079 of record JAFRVI010000065.1, on the reverse strand, counting down.
GACGAGAGATATCCCTATCAGGCGTTCGAAGTTGACGTTTCCGGTGTTGCCGGCGAAGAGATCTACGTTTCCGCCTCCGCCGCTGCGAACATCGGCGAAACGCTCCGACTGACGGTATATAACGAAACGGAGTCGCGATGGGAAGAGCTCGCCCGCGCCCGTATGGAAGCGAACAGCGTGACGCTTTCCGCATCCGCCGCGCTCGCCGATCGCGTTTCGGAAGGGAAAATGAAATTCCGCGTCAGTCTGCTTTCCGTGGATAACGGTGCGGATGACTTCGCCTGGTGCACCGACGCGCAGCATATGGTCCAGCACAACTACGAGGACGGCACCTACCGCGACTATACCTATTACGTCCGCGATCAGTTCAATCTCTTCGTGCAGGAATACGGCGAAGGCAAGATCGGCTACGTGATAAACACCGGCGACATTTCCGACGAGCCGAACAACGCGGAGATGTTCGCGGAATGCCGCGAGCTCAGCAACATACTCGATAACGCGAACATCCCCAACGGAGTCGTCGCCGGCAACCACGACGCCAACTGGACGAATTGGTCGACCTATTACGGCAAAGCGTTCTATGAGCATCAGGACTGGTGGGGCGGCGATTTCGACAACAACAAGGGGCACTACGATCTTGTGACTATCGGCGGCAGGGACTTTGTCTTCGTTTGCCTCGGCTGGACTATGGAAAACAACGCTGCGGCGACCGCCTGGGCGCGCAAGGTCTTCAATACCTATCCGAACCGCACCGGCGTCATCGCCGTCCACGGCTATCTCGGGACCGACGGCGAGATACTTTTTAACACCGCAAGGAAGTTCTGGGCGATCGCCGAGGACTGCCCCAACGTCGTGATGATCCTCTGCGGCCACGAGCCCGGCACGGCGCGCAACATCCGCTACACTGCGGACGGCAGACCGGTGCTCGAGCTTCTCCACGATTACCAGTCGGGTTCGCCGTCGAATATGTGGTGGCAGTGGCTTGAGGGCGGCAGTGGACTTTTCCGCTACGTCACGGTCGGCGACGGCACGATAACGAACCGCACCTTCACGATCTCAAAGCAGGATTACATCAGAGTTTACAAGCGCAACCCGGACGTCGACGGCGCCTACTATTATTGGGATAAGGACGAGGAGAACTTCACTATGCCCGTCCGCCTTATCGATAACGAACGCAGAGTCGAGAGCTTCTCCTTCACCGCGCGCACCGTTGAAGAGGGCGGGCAGGCGGCGTCCGCGGTCGTGACAAACGGAAGGGCGAGCTTCACCGGACTTCCCGAGGGGCTCTGGTACGTCGTGTGCGACGGCGAGACTTCGGCGGTATATCCATCCGAGTGCGGTTCGGCGCCGCAGCCGCTTATTACCGGCGCCTACGGCGCGAATGATACGCTCACGGTCCGCTGGGAGCTGCCTGAAAACGCAGCCGCCGACGGCTTCATAATCCGCGCGGACGGCGAGACGCTCGCTGAACTTGACGGAGACGCGAGAGAATACGTCGGTGCGCTTTCCCGTGCGGTCGGCGAAAGCGCAAGGGTCTGCGTCGTTGCCGTCAGCGGAAAGGGAAGCGCTGTTTCCGAAAATCGCGACGTCGTCTTCTCCGGTGTGTCCTTCACCGCTGCGGACGTCGACGATGACGGAGAAGTTTCCGTCGCGGACGCGCTTGCCGCGCTGCGCATGTCCCTCGGGCTCTATGACGGCGTGACCGCGAAACGCTGGTTCGCCGCGGACGTCGACGGCGACGGAGAAGTGACGGTCAGCGACGCGTTGCGCATCCTGCGCCGCGCCGCGGGTCTGAACTGATGGATAACGGAGGTGAGCGCGATGAAGCGCGAAACAAATAAAACTGACACAAAAAAGACGCTGCGATCGACGGCCTTGATATGCTGTTTTTTAATCGCGTTTTCTGTCGTTTCCGGCGCGTTTTACTTTGTGTCGGGAGCGGAACGGCAATACATACTGACGGAGCTGAACGGCTTTTCCGGCTATAACCGCATCGCGCTTGCGACCGTGTATATAAACGCCGTGAAGGCGCCGGCCGCGTTCGACGGCGGCGAAGCCGCGCCCGACGTGACGAAGGGCGTCCGCGTGATCGGCGCTTCTTCGGAATATGAGAGCTTCAGCGTCGCGACCTGCCGTGCGCCCGATTCGAGTTTCGACGATCCGTTCGCGCAGGGCGCGCATATCGACCCGGCTGCCTCCGGCAGTACTTTCAACGCGTTCGGCGAAGTATCCGCCGCCGACAGCGACGGTATCCGCGTCCGTATAATGACCGGCGCCGGCTCCGAATCCGTCGCGCTGCGAGGATCCGTCCGCATACGTGCGGCTGTAACCCCATCGCGCGGGCAGTCGACAGCGGCGCTGTATACAGATTACGATAAGGGATTTGTTTTCGAGACTGATGATTACCCCGTCGGAGACGACGGTTTCGCCTATATTTACTGGGACGGCGCGGAATGCGTCGACGGTTTCACCGCCGATCCCGAACTCTTTGCGTCGAAGTATCTGCCGCAGGTCAACGCGCTCTGCTTCGTCGTGACTCCCGAAGAGGGGGTGGCCGTCGACACCTACTACTATATCGGCTCGATGAGTGTATTCCGCGAATACCATGAGGACTTTTGGAGCGCTGACGAAAGCGGCGTTTACACCGGCGTCCGCGAGTTTAATCTGCGCACGATGGGCGGAGTTTTTCCGCGTCTGACCGTTGACGGTGAAGTTATCGAACCGGATTACGAACGCATAGACGCATACGGCGATCGCAACACCGTATGCACACTTGACACAACCGCTTACGCCGACGGTGCGCACACTCTGCGCATGACCGTCGGCACACGCCTCGCCTTCGAGCAGAAGGCGGTGTTCGACTCCGCCGCGCCATACCTCGTATCCTCCTCGATCGAGGACGGCGCCGTCGCCGCTCCCGACGCGACGCTCGATCTGAAGATCGCCGACGCCGCCTCCGGCGTTGAAACGCTGACAGTGCGGCTGGACGGTATGGAAGTTACGCTTCCGAAATCGCTTTCCGGCGAAGAGGCGGGAATGCACCGCGTCGCGTGGAAGGCGACCGACCGTGCCGGATTTACCGCGCAGGGCTCCTTCGCGTTTTACCTTTCCGCCGCCGATTCGTTCGGCGACTTTTCCGTAGCGCTCGACGGCAATTCCGCCGTGCTCGACGTAGACCTGCTCGGCGCGGAGAACAAATCCGTTTCCTTCACCGGCTATACGACCGCGCTTCCCGTGACCGCCGTCGGCTCGGACGGCGAAGCGGAAACGCCGCTTTCCGCCTACTCCGTTTCCTCCGCGACCGGCGGGAAATACCCGACGCAGACCTTCGACGTCGACGTCTCCGGATATGAAAAAGCGAACTTCACCGTTTCCTTCACCGGCGGCGCGAATCTCGGCGAAACGCTCGTGCTCAGCGCGCTCGATCCCGCCTCGAACGAGTGGGTGAAGCTGACCGACGCGCTCGTCGACGCGCCGTCCGTAACGCTCGCCGCCGACGTCCCGACCGCCGCCTACGCCGATAACGGAAACGTCCGTTTCCGCGTCACGCTTTTCACCGTCGATAACGGCTCCGACGTCTTCGCGTGGACGACGGATACGCAGTATTACATAGAAAAAGACTGGGACACCGGCCCCAGAGACATAACCTTCTATATGGAAGAGCAGTTCGATCAGATCGCCGCCGACTACCTTGCGGGCGACATCGGATATATGGTCAACACCGGCGACACGGTCAACACCATGAACGAGGAAAAGGAATACGTGCTCGCTCAGCAGATATATCAGCGTATATATGCGGCGGGAGTCCCGAACGGCATACTCCCCGGCAACCATGAGGTGTGGGCGCCCAGCTTCAGAATGTGGCAGAAATACTTCGGCGAGGAGTTCTACCGCGGCTGCGACTGGTACGGCGGCGGCCTGAACGACAACGTCAACCACTACGACCTGATAACCCTCGGCGGCAAGGATTTCATATTCCTCTATATCGGCTGGACCGACGAAACCTCCGCCGCCACGATAAAGTGGGCGAACCGCGTGCTCTCGACCTATCGCAACCGCACCGCCGTCGTCTGCTTCCACGGCTATCTGACGCCGAAAGCGGAGTTCCTTACGCAGTACGTCACCGCCGAGGACTTCTGGAACGCCTACCTTCAGGATAACGAAAACGTCCGTCTTGTTCTCTGCGGCCACGAGCCGGGCGTCGCGCGGCGCACCCGCGCCGCGTATGACGGCAGAAACGTCACCGAACTGCTCCATTGCTACCAGATGGACCCGGAAAGGTGGTATAACTGGCGCGACGGCGGCAGCGGACTTTTCCGCTATATGACCGTTGGCGACGGAACGATAACCAGCCGCTGCTTCTCCGCGTCGCGCGGGAGATACGAACAGTCCCTCGGCCATAACGTCGACGCGGACGGCGGTTATTACTATTGGGATATGGACGAGGAAAACTACACGATGCCGCTCGAATATGTAGACAGTCCGCGTGTGATAAAGCTCGTTTCCTTTGCGGCGTATGATCCTTCCTCGGCGGTTTCGCTCGGCAGGGCGACCGCGGGCGCGGAAGGATGCACGATCAGCGTTGACGACCTCGCCGGCGCTGAAGTCTGGAAGGCGTCGATACGCTCTGCTTCCTCCGGCGTCTTCGCGCTTGAAGCGGCGGCGCCGCTCGCGGCGGGCGACGCGGACGGCGACGGCGAAGTCACCGTCGCGGACGCGCTGCTTGCGCTGCGTGCTGCGCTGGGGCTGAAAGAGCCCTCCCGCAGAACGCGTATCGCCTGCGACCTTGACGGCGACGGCGAAGTCACCGTTTCCGACGCGCTGCTGATCCTGCGGAGAGCCGCGGAACTTGGCTGATACCTGCAAAAACAGCGTGATTTTGCATATTTTTTAACATTCGCACATAAAATCAAAATATTTTGACCTTATAATACGTATTAAACGGATAATTGTCTAACCGAAAAACTGATTTGCGGAGAAAACAGATGGCGATTTCAGCAAAAAAGACAAAAAAACTGCTCTGCCTGCTGCTCGCGCTGATAACGGCGCTTTCGGTATGCTCTCTTTGCGCGTCCGCGGAAACGAAAAGCAGCGGGGAAGAAGAGGAGGAAAACGTCCTTTACGAAGGCGATTTCTGTTACGTCGTCAGCGGCAAAAACGCCGTAATAATCAGGTATATCGGCAAGGGCGGCAACGTCGTTATACCCGAAAAGCTCGGCGGCCTGCCCGCCGCACAGATGCGCGGTACCGCCTTCCATGATAACGAAGACGTCGTTTCCGTGCAGCTCCCCGCGGCGATGCTTGACATCACCGACGAGCAGTTCTGCCTCTGCGAGAATCTGAAAAGCGTGACCGTCGCGTCCGGCAATCCGGTTTACACCTCGGTCGACGGCGTGCTCTTCAAGGATAAAGGCAAGACGATCTGCATACATCCCGCGGCGCACTCGGTTCAGTACGATATACCGCAGGGAGTCAAAAAGATCGCGCCCTTCGCGTTCTTCACTAACAAGCGGCTGACGACCGTCACGATACCTTCATCCGTCAAGGAGATCGGCAGAAACGCTTTCTACGACTGCTCGTCCCTCCGTGCCGCGCACATACCGGACAGCGTCACGAAGGTCGGCGCCGGCGCGTTCTCCTGGTGCATCGCGCTGAAGGATCTGCGCGTGCCGGATAAGCTTTCGGATATCGGCAGGCGCGCCTTCTACCCGACATACGCCACCACCCACGCGGATGACGATTTCGTGCTCCTCGGCGACGGCGTGCTCGTCGCATACCTCGGCAACCCGCGCTACGTCACGATACCGAGCTACGTCAAGGCCGTCGCCGACGTATTCTACGCCAGCGAGGAGGTCGAGGAGGTAATAATCTCCGAAGGCGTGGAGCGGATAAACGACAGCGCCTTCTTCGGCTGTACCGCGCTCGAAAAGGTCGAGATCCCGAACAGCGTCAAAAAGATCGGCGACTGGGCGTTTTACGGCTGCCCGAAGCTGCGCGGCGTGAACATACCGGACGGTGCGGAGCTCGGCGCCTACTCCTTCGGCGCCTGTGAGAAGCTGAAGAGCGTGTCCGTCAACTGCAAGGAGGTCCCCTCCGGCGCGTTCGAATACTGCACGCGGCTCAGCAGCGTAGAGCTCGGCAAAAACGTCGAGAGGATCGGGCATTACGCCTTCTACGCCTGCGAGGCGCTCGGCGAGCTGAAGCTGCCAAAGGCGGTCACCGAGATAGGCGAGAGCGCCCTTCGCCGCACGGCGATAACCGCGCTGACCCTCAGCGATAATATCGAATCAATAGGCCCTTATGCCTTCACGGATAACGACGGCATAGTGCTGACCGTCACAGACGGGACTTACGCGTATAAATACGCGAAAAAGAACGGCTATGAGATGAAGGTCAAGGAAGCGACCGCCGACACCAAAAAGGCGGACGACAAAAAGAAGAAAAACGAGCCGAAAGCCGACGAAGCCGGATTCTTTGACAAGCTGCTCGAGTTTTACGAGGAATACAAGCTGTACGTCTTTATCGGCGCCGGTGCGCTCGTCCTGCTCATAGTGCTGCTGGTTGTCCTGCTCGCCGCGCGCAGACGCCGCCGCCGCAGACTCGCGGGCGAAGCGTCCGTACCGAACTCCGAGCCCGCGCTGAATCTCCCCGGCATCTCCGCCGACCCTCCGCCGGAGGATAATGAAGAATAAACCATAGAGAAAAAGCCCCGCGCACGGGGCTTTTTTCGATATATGCCGCTTTGCCGGTCAATTGCTTGTCTCAATTATCTGTAATTAAGTATTTGTTATCTGTGGTTAAGTATTTCGTAAACCCCCTTGACAAATTCAGGGGGGTATTATAAATTATAGATAGATATACTCAACCGTATCAATAGAATTATCGCGTGTATGTGAACTAACGGAGGTAATACTATGAAAAAACTCACCAAGATCATTTCCGCGATACTGACGGCAGTTATGCTGCTCAGCTTGTTCGCGGTGCCTGCCGTCGCGTATGCGGACGGCGGCGAATGCGGCAACGGCGTGACGTGGACGCTTGAAGACGGCGTCCTGACCATCAGCGGCACCGGTCCTATGGAGAATTACCTGAAGTATAACGCTCACTCCGCGTTTCAGGGTAACCCCGATCTGGACCGCCTTGCGCCGTGGGGAACGGATATCAAAAACGTCATTATCGAGGACGGCGTAACGACTATCGGCGACTTTGCGTTCTATAACTGCAAGCAGATAGAAAGCATAGAGATCCCCGCGAGCGTCAAGGTCATAGGCAAGAGCGCGTTTGCGGACGCGGTCCTGCAGACGCTCGTCCTGCCGGAAGGCGTTGAAGAAGTGAAAGAGTACGCGTTTTTCGACTGTGATCTCAAAAGCAACGATTTCCGTATGCCCGACAGTCTCAGGATAATCGGCGAAAAAGCTTTTCAGTGCTATATGGGTATGATTGAGATCGGCAAGGGCGTTGTGGATATAGGTAAGGAAGCTTTCGGCAACAACGTGGTAATGAGTATCCCTGACAGCGTACAGCATATCGGCAAAGACGCGTTCAAGATAACTTCTTACTACAAAGACGAGAGCAACTGGAGAATGGACGCGCTCTATATCGGCAAGTGGCTGATAAAGGTCAAGGAGAATACCAAACTCGAGTTCTTCGTCGTCAAACGCGGCACGGAGCACATCGCCGATTATGCTTTTGAAAAATGCAAGTCGCTGAAAGACGACATAATACTTCCGAAGAGCTTGAAGTCCATAGGAAGAAACGCGTTCCAGGCCTGCAGTAATCTCGAAGCGCTCGACATACCGGAAGGAGTGACGGATATCGGTTACGGCGCATTTTCCGGGTGCAAGGGCTTGACCGAACTCAAGCTTCCGGAGTCGATAACCGAGATAGACGATCAAATGTTATCCGGCTTGAGCTTTGAGCAATTCGAGATTTCGGATAACGTGGAACGTATAGGCGAAGGCGCTTTTATGAGTTGTAATTATCTGAAGAGTATCACGATCCCCTCAAGCATAAAAAGAATAGAGTCGTGGACGTTCACAAATTGTATATCGCTCGAGGAAGTAAACCTCCCCGAAGGCCTTGAAAGCATTGGTGATTTCGCTTTCCTGGCATGCGCCTCTTTGCGCAGGATCGTTATTCCCAGAAGCGTTACAAGCATCGGGATGGGACTTTTCTATTTCAACGTTCCGACGCCTACGGATATAGTTATGGCGGTATACGAGGGCTCGTATGCGCAGACCTACGCCGAAGAAAACGGCGTTCCTTATGAGATAATCGGTTCCGATAAGCCGGTAACGGTACCGCAGTTCAAGCCGGCCGTTATCGATCCCGACGGCGACGGAGAGATAACCGTAGCGGACGCGCTGTGCGTGCTGCGTGCGGCGCTCGGGCTTGTGGAAACGACACCGGAACTCCTCGCCGCGTCCGACATTGACGGAGACGGAGAGCTGACAGTTTCGGACGCGCTCAAATTCCTCAACGTTGCCGCGAAGATGAAGTGATAAGTTGAAATCAAAATAGTTAAGTCAATCAATTATATTTACGGGCGACTCATATGAAGAGTGTTAAATTAATCAGCACTATTATGGTTAGCGTACTGTTGTTAATGTGTTCGTGTACCAGATTAAATGGCAGTAATGCCATAGAGTCAAAAGAATCGTTCGACGGCGTTTTTGAAATGCTCGAAATGGTTCAATCGGATAACGGCGGCGTTGTTTTTGCTGTTCGCGAGTGTGATGCCCCGTATGATGAAATCTTATTGTTTACGTCCCGATATTCGTATGCGCACGGGGCTGAGGCTTATTGGGCGAATAATAATAACGATTTCTTCATTTTGTCACATGACGTAGGGGTCATACCGTATATTTTCAAAAGCAACACGTGGGAATCGGGATATATAATCAGGATTACAGAATCAGCGCATGGAAAGGGTTCTGCCGATTTGATAAAACTCTTGGATAATACATCGGTCGAGTATGATTATGATAATATCCCGAAAGAAATAATTGAATACTTGATTAACAGGAATAATTGACTATGTTTAATCAATTATTCAGAGTACAGTATTGTCAGTATAAAAATGATATACTGTTTAATTGGTGAAACGTGCGGGTTTTTAATTACTAGTAAGAGGTGTATAATATTGAAAAAGTTTTATTGCCCATATTGTGGTGAAAAGTCATTAACCGCCTTGCAAAAAACTTCTTTTAGATCGCAAGCGTTGCCTATAAGAAGAACGATAGTAAATAAGGGGTGGCTTTCTTGCAATAACTGTGGTAAAGAGGTCGGGACACTGGCATCGGGGAAAGGCTTTTTGATTCAGATAATACTGTTGTTGTGTTCTCTAGTGCTTTTGGTGCTTTTAGTATTGTTTATTTCTATAAAAAAGTTTCAACTGGCTCTTTATACCGCCCCTGTCATTTTTGTATTACTGATTATTATGATGATGGTGAAGTATAAATACGATGTATTCATCAGAAAAGCAGTCGGGAATAATGATATTATCGCCAAAGCGTCGATAAAACTGAACACCGAATTTCTTGAACAGCAGATATATATTATCCGCGCAAAATACAAAAACAAACGCAACGTTGAATCAATGTATATAGCCGCGCTGTCGAATTATTCGCCCAAAGACGCTACCTGCGACGTTAGGTTTATAAAACCGGCGGAAGCGGCTGGACTTATCGAAGCAGGCAAATTTGAAGTTTACGATGATGATAAATTAGTCGGCGCCGGCGAGTTCATTAGCTAAAGATGCATAGTTTTCCGTTTTTATGCAGCCGTTGTAATAGTATTTCTGAAAATATGACGATTATCAATATAAACCACAATGTGTTTAAAATAACAAAAGGAGTCAATATTATGAAAAAGTTCACCAAGATCATTTCCGCGATACTGACGGCGGCGCTGCTGCTCGCTTTGCTTCCGGCAGGGATGATAGTCCGCGCCGAAAGCGGTACCTGCGGCGATAATCTCACGTGGACGCTTGAAAACGGCGTCCTGACTATAAGCGGCACGGGGAAAATGGAAGACTATTCTATATGGGAGGATTATCCTGCGCCGTGGGGAAGAGCCGTTAAAAGCGTTATCATATCGGAGGGCGTGACAAGCATCGGGTGCTATGCGTTCTATGATTGCGCAGAGTTGACGAGCGTCAGCATACCGGACAGTCTTAAAAACATATACAGTTACGCGTTTTACAGATGTACCGGTCTGACCGACACAGCACTGCACGAAGGAGTCCAAACAATTGAATATGGCGCGTTTTCCGGCTGCACCGGCCTGACGTCCGTCGTGATACCCGACAGCGTGGTATGGCTTGGCGATGAGTTGTTCTTCGGTTGCACGGGTCTGACGTCCGTTTCGATAGGCAGCGGTTTGGAGAGCGCGGGAGGCGCCATGTTCGCCGAATGTCCGAATCTTGAAACCATAACGATAGCGGAAAGCAACCCAAACTATCACGTTTCCGGGAATTGCCTTATAGATACGAGATATAAGTCTCTGATTGCCGGCTGCAAAAACAGCGTTATTCCCGCAGACGGCAGCGTGAGGAGCATAAGCGAGGCGACGTTTCAGGGTTGTACCGGTCTGACGAGCGTTTCAATTCCGGAAGGTGTTGTGAACATAGGGCAGTTGGCGTTTTCCGGCTGCACCGGTCTGACGAGCGCCGAAATACTTGACACAAGCGACACACTCCTTTTCATCGGCGCCTGGGCGTTCGAAAACTGTTCAAATTTGAAGAGCATAACAATATTGAGTCGTAACACTGGTATCAGCACCGAGGCGTTCGTGTCTTGGAAAGACGAGGATGGCGACGGTGAGTTCGAAGCGTATTATCCGACAACGTTGAGGATATACGAGGGTTCACGCGCGCATCAGTATGCGCTCGCTAACGGTATACCGTATGAATTCATCGGCGGTTCAACCGCAAAGGGCGATCCGGACGGCGACGGGCAGATCACCGTTGCGGACGCGCTTTCCGCGCTGCGCGTTGCCGCGAGACTCGCGGAGTCCACCGACGCGCTGATCGCCTCCTGCGATATCGACGGCGACGGCGTGATCACCGTAGCGGATGCGCTTTCTATACTGCGCGTGGCGGCGAAGCTCGCGGATCCGAGTTCGCTCGATGGCGCGGAGCCGGTTGAACTTTTGCATATTCAGGTAACGACGCTGCCGACGAAGATAAGATATATTAAGGGGGAACCGCTCGACGTCTCCGGTGGAGAGGTCACGCTTCACTACGACAACGGCTCGGATAAGACTGTCGCGCTGACGGCGGATATGGTCACCGGTTTCGACGGTTCCACGGTCGGTGTTTATACTCTTACCGTAACATATTGCGGTAAAATGACTACATTTAATGTTACTGTTGTAGAAGATGAAACGGTATTGCGCATAGCGGTGACCAATTTACCGAAGACAGCATACAAAGTCGGCGAAGAACTGGATGTTTCAGGCGGTGCAATCACGGTTATATACAATGGTTGGAGCGAATGGATCCCGATGACCGTAGATATGGTCAGCGGTTTTGATAACTCCATTGTCGGCACTCAAGTGCTTACGGTCTCTTATGGCGGTGCGACGACAACCTACAATGTTACTGTTAAGGATCCGGCTGCCAAAGTGACAGTCAGTGTAGAGACGGTCGAAGCTGCTCCCGGCGCAAAGGGAGTAGAAGTCAAGATTATTGTTAACGCTGCCAGCAAATGGAACTGGGTTAGTATGCAATTGTTTTTTGATCCGGCCGGATTGATTTACAAGGGTTACGAAACGAATCCGGTTTTGAATGATGAAATCAATGCCGGAGAGAAGATCAATTTTTATATGGATGATACTACCGCAAAGAACGGCACAATCACGACGTCACTCTCTTCCAAAAAAGAGGAGGGCAATAATTACGAATATCTCTTTGTAATGAAGTTTGATATTCCGTCCGGAGCGTCAGGTTTTAAGCATATAGTTGTCGATGTTGCTGCCCTCAAGGATCGCGAAAACACAGACATACCCTTCGTCGCGGTGAACGGCGGGATAATCGTTGCATAAGCGTTTTAACGCGGACTTATTCAGACAGCCGCCG
>JAFRVI010000064.1 GCA_017438525.1 Clostridia bacterium | reverse complement strand
AGCTAAATTGACGGCTGACGCCGTCAGCTAAATTTGCGGCTGCGCCGCAAGCTTAAGGAACAAATCGGCTGCGCCGATTTGAATAATTCAAATTGCCTGCGGCAATTTGTTCGTCAGCTGATGCGAAGCATCAATTTAGCTGCGCCGAAGGCGCAATTTAGCTATCGCGAAGCGATAATTTAGCTGACGCGTCAGCGTCAATTTCGCTGCGGCAAAGCCGCAATTTCACTCGCGTTCAAAGCCCCCGCTTTGAACGCGATACACCGCGCCGCCTTCAAACTCGCTCGCGTCGCACGCGGTAACTATCCGCTGCATACCGCCAACGCGCGAAAGCAGGAAATCCCGCCTGCCCGCGTCCAGCTCGGAGAGCACGTCGTCGAGCAGGAGCACCGGCGGCTCGCCGGCGCTTTCGCGCAGGAGCTCCGCCTCGGCGAGCTTCAGCGCGATGACCGCGGAACGCTGCTGTCCCTGCGAAGCGAACCGCCGCCCGTCGCGTCCGGCGACGGAGATGCGTATATCGTCGCGGTGCGCGCCGCAGGTGGTGTAGCCGACCCGCAGATCGTCCGCGCGCGTCTTTTTCAGCATCGCGGCCGCTTCCTCCTCGGTCGCGCCGCCGCTGCACTCGAACCCGACATCGAACTCCTCGCCCGACGCGAGCTCGGCGTATATGCGCCGCGCGGACTCCGAAAGCCGCGCGCAGAACGCCGCGCGCTGACGCGAAAGCTCCGCGCCGAGCTGCGCCAGACGCCCGTCCCACGCGGAGAGCAGGTCGTCCAGCCCGCTGAACATGCGCGCGTCCTTCAAAACGCGGTTGCGCTGTTCGAGCGCGCGCCTGTAGTTATTCATCAATCCGATCGCCGCGGGCTTCTCGCGCGCGAGCGCCATATCGAGAAACCTGCGCCGTTCCTCCGGCGAGCCGCGCACTATCTCGAGGTGCGCGGGCACGAAGAGCACGGCGGCGAACCGCCCGTAAAGCTCCCCGGCGCGCTTCTGCGGCACGCCGTTTATCTCGATCTCGCGCCTGCGCTGCGGGTCGCGGAAGAAGCGTAAGCCGATCTCCTGCTCCCTGCCGGCGCTCTCGAAGCGCAGGTCGACGGAGGCGGACTCCGCGCCCTCGCGGATCAGGTCGCTCTCGCGCTGAGCGCGGAAGCTCTTGCCCCAGGACGCGACGAAGACCGCCTCGAGCATGTTGGTCTTGCCCTGGGCGTTGTCGCCGCGCAGCACGGTCAGCTCGGGGTCGAACTCCAGCTCCGCCGCCGCGACGTTGCGGAAATCTTTTATTGTGACGGATTTTGCTATCATACGACCATCTAATAGTTAAATATGGTATGCAATGAATTGACGCCTTCGGCGAACGCCGAGGGCTTCGCCTTACTGCTGCTGCCTGTGATAAACAAATTCCGGTATATCATCACTACCGAAAAATGTCAGCGTATCACCCGAGAGACTGAACATGAACATCAGGTTATCATCGGTATTCGGCATATATACCCTTATATATTCCCCGTATTGTTCAAGCGTGTAATTTTCTACCATATACTCATCGCCGGACCCCATGGAAAACTTGCTGTCCGAGGTTATACGTATAAAGTCATCGCCATCGGTACGCCATTCGCCGATGAGATCTTCAAGGGTGACCGTCTCGACCGGACGCGTGAAGACGATACGCAAGCCTTCTTCGTCGGTTATCGTCAGGACGTCGTCTTCTACGCCGTAGTAGTAATAATACGTGTCCGTATCGTCTACTAAGTAGAACTTGCCGTCATGCGTGTAAACACCAACGGGATTGCCGTTATAAACTGCGGCGCCATTTCCGAAGATAATAAACTCTCTATCGCCTCCGCTCACCCATCTGCCGATAATACTCTCGTCGAGTTCCGGCTCCGTAACCTCCGCTCGGTAGTAGTTATAAACTGCAGTGCTGTAGGGATCCTGCAGGGTGAGGGTATCGCCGTCGATCTTGTATATGAGATGGGTAACGCCCAAGGTGTTCGTCATTTCAAAGCTGTGCGAACTGCGCATTTTGTAGGTGGAATCGTAGCCGCACCATATGAGGGTGCCGTCGGCGTTGAAGTCGAAATAAATATCCGGATCGTCGACGCTGATCCACTTGCCGAGCAGTTCAGATCCTTCCTTCGGCGCGGGCGCCGTTCCTTCGCGCTTATAGACGAGGTCGCCGCCGTAAGCTTCATCGTGGAGCGTGAGCGTGTCGCCGTCGAACGAGTAGGTGTAGTAGATGTCGTCGGAAGCCCCGATCCTAATAACCAGGTACTTCGTCTCTTCAATCTCTGCAAACTGGTACCTGAACGGGGTGCTCATATCCGTCCCGGTGTCGTCGGAGGGAAAAGTCGTCCCGGTGCCGTCGGCGTTGAATACTAATGTATCTTCACCATCGACGTTAACCCATCTCCCGACCAGGTCTTTATCGCCGTCTCTGACTTCCGGCTGTCCGTCTTCTTTCGCGCACCCCGCGAACGCCGTCGCGCAGATCACGCACGCCAGTACGCACAAGATGATACGTATAATTCTTTTCATTATTTTCTCCTCCTATGCCACAGACGAGCTACTGCGCGCAGAAAAGGCCCTCTTACCTAATCTCTGTGATAAACTATCGTAACGTTCCCGTTATCGTCATAGAAGGTCAGCGTGTCGCCCTCCTGCTTGAAGTGCATATAGTAATCCTCTTCACTCTGCGGGATATACAGGCGCATAACATCTCCGTTTATCTCCATGACGTACTGCGTGCCGTCTGCGGTAGTGTAGGTACTGCCGTTAATGTCGACACGGCCGCCGCCGTCGGTGTACCACGTACCGTCAAGCGTATCCGCCTCCGTCTCCGCGCTCGCGCGGTGGAAATCGAAGCCGGCGCCGTACTCGTCGTAAAGCGTCATGAAGTCGCCGTTCAGCGTGTAGGTGTAGGTCTCCGACACGCCGCCCTCGGTCCAGACCATCCTGCCGTTCTCGGCGGAGATGTAGATGATCTCGTCGTCGATATAGGTGGCGGTGCCGTTGGCGTAGATCGTCAGCAGGTCGCCGTCGTCGTCCTTCCAGTAGCCGAGGAGGTATGGATCGACCGTCCCCGCCGTCTTCGCTTCGTCGCGGGTGTAGGTCCAGGTGACGTTTTCGTTGGGATCGTGTATGATCAGCTTGCCGTCCTCGAGCTTATAAGTATAGTTGTAAGAAGCGCCGTCGTTGTCGTTCGTCCAGACCATCCTGCCGTCCTTCGCGGTGAGGGTAACGCCCTTGCCGTCGAATTCCGCGGAGCCGTCCTCGCCGATGACGAGCTTCGTGCCGACCTGATCGACCCAGCTGCCGACTATCGCGGAGTCGAACCCGCTTTCCGTTCCGGAGCCGCCCTTGCGGGTGAGCGTCGCCTCGAGCTCGCCGCTGTCGACGTTGTAGAGCTTGAGCACGTCGCCGTCCAGCTCGTAGCGGTAGCTCTCGGTATCGTCGCTGTCGGGGACGTAGACGGTGAAGATATCGCCCTCGAGCTTCAGCGAATAATCGCGGCCGTTCGCGCCGCGGAGGCGGTCGCCGTCGATGACGATCTCGCCGCCGTAGCCGTTATCCCACGTGCCGATGAGGTCGCCGTAGACCGCCTTCTGCGCGAGTTCGGAGCCGCCCTTCTGGCGGAAGTTCATCGTCTCCTCGCCGTCCTCGTCGTAGAGCTTGAACCTGCCGTCGACGACCTCGAAGGTGCGGACGAAGGGCTCGGAAGCCGCGTCGTCGGGGGTGACTTTGAGCTTGTTATCCTCGATCTCGTAGGTGTAGGTGGTCTTGACGTCGTCGTAGGAGATCTCGGTGATGGCGCCGTCGTCAACGATGAAATCCTTGACCGAATCGCTCGCCCATCTGCCGACGATCTCGCGCCCGGCGGGGGTCTCCGCGCCCTTGCGCGTGTACGCCTCGGGGAAGGAAACGCCGTCCTCCTGATAGTAGAGCGTAAGCGCGTCGCCGACGACCTTGAAGATATATTCGAGCACGTCGTCGCCGCTCGTAAGCTTGAGCTTGTCGCCGTCGCGAGCGACGGAATACTCGGTCGCGTCCTCGCTCACGTCGTTGCGGACGGTCGCCTTGTCGCCCTTGAACTCGACCGTGAAGCCGCTTCTGTCGTTCACCCATTCGCCGTCGACGGACTTTTTGCCCGTCAGGAAGCCCGGCCAGACGAAGAGCGCGACCGCCGCCAGCCCGAGGACGAGGATTATCGCGATTATCGCGATCCACATTCCCTTTTTGCTCTTCTTCGGCGCGGGCGCACCGTAGGGCGCGCCGTAAGGCACACCGTAGGGCTGTCCGTAGGGTTGCGCAATGCCTTCCCCTTGAGGGGAAGGTGGCGCGAACGCGCCGGCGGTCGCGTCGGATGAGGTGCAGCCGCCGAAGGCGGCGTTGCTCTGCTGTTGGGGGTATTGCTGCTGCCCGTAGGGCTGCTGATACTGCTGCTGCCCGTAGGGCTGCTGATACTGCTGCTGCCCGTAGGGCTGCTGCGCAAAGCCTTCCCCTTGAGGGGAAGGTGTCGCGGGCGCGCCGGCGCCCGTGACGGATGAGGTGTAGCCGCCGTAGGCGGCGTTATCCCCCGCCCCGCGCAGAGCGTCGCCCGCCTGCTGCGCGCCTGTCATTCCGAGCGCAAGCGAGGAATCCCCCGCCTCGCGCAGAGCGTCGACCGGCTCCGCCGCCTGCCCGACGAACTCGCTGTTTCCGCACTCGGTGCAGAACTTCGCTTCGGCGGGCATCGGACTCCCGCAGTTTTTGCATATTTTATCCATAAACATACTCCCTTCCGGCTCGCTTTGCCCGGAGTGAAATCGTTCGCCTATCGGCTCAACGAAGCTAAATTCACGCCTTCGGCGTGAGCTAAATTGACGCTTCGCGTCAGCTGAATTATCGCTTCGCGATAGCTAAATTGATGCTTCGCATCAGCTGACGAACAAATTGCCGCAGGCAATTTGAATTATTCAAATCGGCGCAGCCGATTTGTTCCTTAAGCTTGCGGCGCAGCCGCAAATTTAGCTGACGGCGTCAGCCGTCAATTTAGCT
>JAFRVI010000063.1 GCA_017438525.1 Clostridia bacterium | reverse complement strand
TACGGCGACCTTGCCGCAGGCGCATACCGTAGGGGCGATCTTGATCGTCCGCGCATTCACGCAGCCGTGCGGCACTTTGTCATCCTGAGCGGAGCGATGCGAAGCATCGCGCCCGTAGGGACGAGCACCGCTCGTCCGTGCATTCTCGCACCCTCGCCGCCCTTTGTCATCCTGAGCGGAGCGAAGCGAAGCATCGCGCCCGTAGGGACGAGCATTGCTCGTCCGTGCATTCTCGCACCCTCACCGCCGAAGGCGTGAATTTACCCGCCGACAAAGTCCGCGATTCACCTGTTTTTCCGCAGATATATCAGCAGTATCTCCACGTCGGCGGGGTTGACGCCGGGGATGCGCGACGCCTGCCCGACGCTGAGCGGACGGATCGCCTTGAGCTTCACGCGCGCCTCGATGCGCAGGCCGTAGACGTCGTCGTAGTCGATATCCGGCGGCAGGAGGGTGCTTTCCGCGCGCTTCGCCTCCGCGATCTGCGCGTTCTGCCGCGCGATGTACCCTTCGTAGCGGATGCGGATGACCGCCTCCTCCCACTCCTCGCGGCGCAGCTCCGGACGCGTAACGTCGAACGGCGCGAGCGATTCGTAGTCGACCTCCGGGCGCTTCAGCAGCTCCGCGAGGGTGACGCCGTTCGACACCGGAGTCGTGCCGAGCGACTCAAGCAGGGCGTTCAACGGCTCTGAAGGCGCCAGAACGGCCTTTTTCAGCCGTTTTTCCTCTTTTTCTATGTTGGAGTACTTCTCGATGAAATCCGCCCAGCGCGCGTCGTTTATCAGCCCGATACGGCGTCCGACGGGCGTCAGGCGCTCGTCGGCGTTGTCCTGGCGGAGCGTAAGGCGGTATTCCGAGCGGCTCGTCATCATTCTGTACGGCTCGTTCGTGCCGCAGGTGACCAGGTCGTCTATCAGCGTGCCGATGTAGGAGCCGTCGCGCGTCAGAACGAGCGGCTCGGCGCCCTTGAGCTTCAGCGCGGCGTTGACTCCGGCGACGAAGCCCTGCGCCGCCGCCTCCTCGTAGCCGCTCGTGCCGTTGAACTGCCCCGCGCCGTAAAGCCCCGGCAGGTCGCGGAACTCCAGCGTCGGCGTGAGCGCAGTCGGGTCGACGCAGTCGTATTCGATCGCGTAGGCGGTGCGGGTGAAAACGGCGCGTTCAAGCCCCTTGACCGAGCGCACCATCTCGATCTGCACCTCCTCGGGAAGCGACGTGGACATGCCCTGAAGGTAAAGCTCCTCGGTGTCCAGCCCCGTCGGCTCGATGAAAAGCTGATGCCGCTGACGGTCGGGGAAACGGCTGATCTTGTCCTCGATCGAGGGGCAGTAGCGCGGCCCGACGCCGGTTATCCTGCCGCCGTACATCGCCGAGCGGAGTATGTTTTTCCGTATGATTTCGTGCGTTTTTTCGTTGGTATAAGTAATATAGCAGTCCGCGAGGTTGCGCGGCTCCGCGCGCGTTTCGAAGGAGAACGGCTCCGGGCGCTCGTCGCCGGACTGCCTCTCGATCTCGTCCGTCGCGACGGAGGCGCGGTGCACGCGGCAGGGAGTGCCGGTCTTGAAGCGGCGCAGCGGCACGCCGAGCTCGCGGAGCGAAGCGGAAAGCGAGGTCGCCGCGAAGGTGCCGTCCGGGCCGCCTTCGTAGCTGACGTCGCCTACGAAGATGCGCCCCGCGAGGTAGGTTCCGGTCGCGATCACGACGGCGCGGCAGGAGTATTCCGCCCCGAGCCGCGTCACGACGCGCCACGCGGGCGCGGAGGCGGGCTCGCCGTCTGTCATTCCGAGGAGCCGCGAATGCGCCGACGAGGAATCCCCCTCCTCACGCGGACGGCTGCTTGCGGTGTGGGGTCCCTCACGCTTCGCGTTCGGGATGACAGGCCCTTCCGCCCTTTCTATCGCGACTACCTCCGCCTGCCTTACGTCGAGGCCGGGAGTGCGCTCCAGAACGCGCTTCATGCGCTGCTGATACGCCCTGCGGTCGATCTGCGCGCGGAGCGAATAGACCGCGGCGCCCTTGCCTTTGTTGAGCATACGCGTCTGTATGGAGGTTTCGTCGGCGGCGCGCCCCATCTCGCCCCCGAGGGCGTCGAGCTCGCGCACGAGGTGTCCCTTGCCGGTGCCGCCTATGGAGGGGTTGCAGGGCATATTTCCGACGGAATCGAGGTTTATGGCGAAGATCACCGTACGCATGCCGAGACGCGCGGCGGCGAGCGCGGCTTCGATACCCGCGTGCCCCGCGCCGATAACGGCTATATCATAGGTTTCGGGGTTGGTATAGCGCTTCATTGTGTCGAAACCTCCCGGAAATACGATGAAAAGTGAAATTGCCGCCGGCGGCAGTGAAATTGATGCTTCACATCAGTGAAATTCCGCCTCCGGCGCAGTGAAATTGCTTCGCTCCGCTCGCAGTTTAAGGAACAAATTGCCTGCGGCAATTTGAATAATTCAAATCGGCTCCGCCGATTTGCTCCTTAACTGACGCGCAGCGTCAATATCACTGCGGCGAAGCCGCAATATCACTATCGCGGAGCGATAATATCACTGACGGCGCAGCCGTCAATATCACTGCGAATGAAGTTCCGATTGTTCCACGTGGAACAATCGGAACGCAGAGAGCTACTTTCCCACGCAGAACGTGCTGAATATCCCGTCTATCACGTCGTCGGCGACGTTCCTGCCGGCGCACTCGTCGAGCGCGGAGACAGCTTCGCGCAGGTCGACGGCGGCGATATCCGCCTCGAAGCCGCGCTTCAGCGCAAGTCCCGCCGCGGCGAGCCCCTCGCCCGCCTTCCGCAGGCAGCCGCGCTGGTGCAGGGAGGCGCACCACCCGTCCGCGTCGTCGAAATCGTCCGCGCCGGTGACCGCGCGGACGGCCTCCGCGAGGGCGTCGAGGCCCCGCCCCGTCTTCGCGCACATCTCCACGACGAAGGCGCATTCGTCCTCTATCGGCGAAGCGTCTATCCTGCGCGGCTTGTCGCACTTGTTTATTACCGCGATCTGCGGCGCTCTCTTCAATAATGAGAAGTCCTCGTCCTTGAGCTCCTCCGAGCCGTCGAAGACGGCGATGACCAGCGAGGCGGCGTCCAGCCGGGCGTTCGCGAGCTCGACTCCCCTGCGCTCGATTTCCTCCGGCGCGTCGCGGAGCCCGGCGGTATCGGCGAGCTTCAGCAGCACGCCGCCGCATACTACGGCGCTTTCCACCACGTCGCGCGTCGTGCCGGGGACGTCGGAAACTATGCTGCGTTCGCGCCCGGCGAGGAGGTTCATCAGCGTGGACTTGCCGACGTTGGCGCGCCCCGCGATGACCGCGTCGACGCCCTCGGTGAGCGCCAGCCCGCCCTCGTATGTGCCGGCGAGCTTCAGACAGCGGTCGGAGAGGTCGAAAAGCTTATCGACCGCCTCGCCGCGCGGCAGTTCGGGTATCTCCTCCTCGGGAAAATCCGCCTCCGCGGATATGTGTATCAGGATTTCGTTCGCGGCGTCGCGAAGCTCGCGCAGACCGCGGTCGAGCGCGCCTCCGGCCTGCCTGTTGGCGAGCTTCAGCGCCTCCGCGGAGCGCGCGGAAACGACGCTCATGACGGATTCCGCCTCGGTCAGCCCGAGCCGCCCGTTGAGGAAGGCGCGCTTGGAGAATTCGCCGCCCCTCGCCTGCCTCGCGCCCGCCTTGAGCAGCGTTTCGAGCACCCGCTCGGTGACGAAAACGCCGCCGTGGCAGGCGAATTCTACGCAGTCCTCGCCGGTGTAGGACTTCGGCGCGCGGTAGACGGTCGCCACGACGGTGTCGACGGTCTCGCTGCCGTCGCGTATTTCGCCGAGCGCGCAGGTCCAGCCCCTCCGCGAAGCGAGCGGGCCGCCCGCCTTCGGCGCGAAAACGCCGTCGCAGAGCGCGATCGCGCCTTCGCCGCTTACGCGTATAACGGCGATCGCCGCGTTCCCTCGCGGTGTCGCGATCGCGGCGATGACGTCGTTGTTTTGCGTGATAATTGACATTGATGACGCTCCTTATGATGTGTTTGCCGCCATCCTGACGGGCGCCTTGCCGCAGGCGCAAAACAGCTAAATTCGTGCTTCGCACGAGCTAAATTGACGGCTGCCGCCGTCAGCTGAATTATCGCTGTGCGATAGCTGAATTGCATCGCTCCGCTCGCAGCGAAGGAACAAATTGCCGCAGGCAATTTGAATAATTCAAATCGGCTTTGCCGATTTGCTCCTTAACTGACGCGCAGCGTCAATATCACTGACGGCGAAGCCGCAATATCACTATCGCGGAGCGATAATATCACTGATGCAAAGCATCAATATCACTGCGAACGAAGTTCCGATTGTTCCACGTGGAACAATCGGAACGCAGAGAGCTCAATAGTCCGCTTCGCCGCTCTTGTAATACTTATACGAAAGCGTCATCATCACGCTGTAGAGTGCCGCCGTCGCAAGCTGCGGCACGAATATCCCCGCGACGCCGAGCACCTTCGTCAGCGTGCTGAATTCGCTGTTTATGCCGTAGAAAAGCGGCACCAGCCCGAGCGCGATCCCGCCCGCGGCCGCCAGGAAGGTTATTATCGCCGGATAGACTATCGAGCGCTTGCCTTCGCGGAAAAACACCGAGTAGAATACCGGCGCGAGCAGATACAGCACGATATATGCGTAAAAGGATATGACGGAGAGGTCTCCGCCGCGGTTCTGGATTATGTCCCCCGCCCAACAGGCGACGAGCCCCGCGTTGAGCAGGTAGACGGCGCAGGCGAAGATCCACGTCCACGCCTTCGCCCACCCGCGCAGACGGCGCACGCAGGGCAGCAGCATCAGCGGTATCGTCGGCAGGAACGCGACCGCCGCGACTCCCGCGACGATCAGGATGGTGATAAGGTCATAATTCATACGTTTCAGCTCCTTTTGGAGTTATACTGTGGGTAGAATATAAGGATGATTATACTGTTTGTTGTCATATTGCGTCGCGCTCACTCTCGGTTCAAAAGCGTGTTTCCCGCGCCGGAGCGTAAATGCGCCGGCGATCAAGATCGCCCCTGCAACGCGCTCACTTCCGCAAATCGCGCCGTTTCCGGACGAGCAATGCTCGTCCCTACGCAGGCCGCCGCAGGCGGCGAATATATTCAAATCGGCTCTGCCGATTTGCTCATTAACTGACGCAAAGCGTCAATATCACTGCGGCGAAGCCGCAATATCACTGTCGCGAAGCGATAATATCACTGCCGGCGCAGCCGGCAATATCACTGCGTGCAAAGCACGCCTAGCTTACGTCCGTCAAATCCAGATACCTGCTGCCGAACCTGGAAATATAGTCCTTCCTCTCGGCGAGGTCGTCGCCGAGCAGCGTATTGAACATATACTCCATCTCCGCGACGTCGTCGGTGGAAACGCGTATCAGGCGGCGCGTATCGGGGTTCATTGTGGTCAGCCACATCATGTCCGGCTCGTTCTCGCCGAGCCCCTTGGAGCGCTGTATCGTGAACTTCTGCCCCTGAATGCGGTCGAGCACGTCCTGCTTCTCCTTCTCGGTGTAGGCGAAATAGGTCTTGTCCGCGTTTATCTCGTAGAGCGGCGACTCGGCGATATAGACGAGCCCCTTCTCGATAAGCGTAGGCACGAGGCGGTAGAGCATCGTAAGTATCAGCGTGCGTATCTGGTAGCCGTCGACGTCGGCGTCGGTGCAGATGATGACCTTGCTCCAGTTGAGGCGGTCGAGGTCGAAGGAGGAGACCTCCTTCTTGCCGCTCTTGACCTCCGCGCCGCAGCCGAGGACCTTCAGCAGATCGGTGATGATCTGGCTCTCGAAGATGCGGTGCAGGTCGGCTTTGAGGCAGTTGAGTATCTTGCCTCTCACGGGGATTATCGCCTGAAACTCCGCGTCGCGCGCGAGCTTGCAGGAGGTCAGCGCGGAGTCGCCCTCGACTATGTATATCTCGCGCACGCTCTTGTCGCGGGTGCGGCAGTCGACGAACTTCTCGACCTTGTTGGTGAAATCCATCGTCGAAATGTTCGCCTTTTTGAGCGTCTGGCGCATCTTCTCGGCGTTTTCGCGGCTGCGCTTGTTGACGAGCACCTGGTTGGCGATGAGCTCGGCGTCGTTGGGGTTCTCGATGAAGTAGACCTCGAGCTGATGCTTGAGGAACTCGGTCATCGCGTCCTGGATGAACTTGTTGGTGATGGACTTCTTCGTCTGGTTTTCGTAAGAAGTCCGCGTCGAGAAGGAGTTGGTGACGATGACGAGGCAGTCCTCGACGTCCTGGAAGGTGATCTTGCTCTCGTTCTTGTTGTATTTGCCCTGCTTTCTGGCGTAGCCGTCGATCATGGAGGTGAACGCCAGGCGCACCGCCTTTTCGGGCGAGCCGCCGTGCTCGAGCCAGCTTGAATTGTGGTAATACTCCGCGGCGGACGCCGTGCGGCTGAAGCAGAACGCGGTCTGCAGCTTGACCTTGTAGTCCTCCATATCCTCGCGGTCGCGGCCGCGCCTCTCCCCTTCCGCGAAGTTGACGGGGGTCAGCGGATTTTCGCCGGCGAGCTCGGCGACGTAGTCTGTTATGCCGTTCTCATAGACGAACTCCGTCTCCTCGAACTTGCCGCGCGCGACCTCGTTTCGCAGCAGGAAGACGATCCCGCTGTTGACGACGGCCTGCCTTTTCAGCGTCTCGACGTAGTAGTCGAGCGGGATATTTATATCGGTGAAGACCTGCAGATCGGGCAGCCAGTGGATGCGGGTGCCGGTCTTGCGCGAGGTCGTCGGCTCCTTGCGCACCTCGCCGTAAAGCTCGCCGCGGCGGAATGATAGGTTCCACTTCATGCCGCCGGAATAGACCTCCGCGTCCATGAATTCGGAGGCGTACTGCGTCGCGCAGAGGCCGAGGCCGTTGAGACCGAGGGAGTACTCGTAGTTTTCGCCCGCGTCGTTCTTGTACTTGCCGCCGGCGTAGAGCTCGCAGAAGACGAGCTCCCAGTTGTCCTTGCCCTCCTTCTCGTTCCAGCCGAGCGGGATGCCGCGGCCGAAGTCCTGTATCTCGACGGAGTGATCGAGGTAGCGCGTGACGATTATCCTGTCGCCGTGCCCCTCGCGCGCCTCGTCGATGGAGTTGGAGAGTATCTCGAAGACGGCGTGCTGACAGCCCTCGATGCCGTCGGAGCCGAAGATGACGCCGGGGCGTTTCCGGACGCGGTCCGCGCCTTTTAACGAGGTAATGCTGTCGTCGCCGTATGTTTTAGCTTTAACCACTGCGTATATACTCCTTTTAATGTAATCAACCAAAGCGGGTCTTTTCGGCCCTTTGCGGCTTGTCGTCCTCGGCGGGCAGATAGCCCAGCCGTCGTCCTTCCGCGCCGCAAATCATCCGAAAATCCCTCGCTTTTTGCGACGCGTTTGAACGGCGCTGAAACCGCAGGGGCAATCTTGATCGCCCGCGCAAATAGGCGAAAACGTCGCGTTTTTGTCATCCTGAGCGGAGCGGCGGAACGCCGCGCAGCCGAAGGATCTTAAAGACGAGCCCTCCCTTTCAGCGCCGCGCCGCGTAAGAAAACAAACCGCAGGGACGATCTTGCTCGTCCGCGCATTTACGCGGAGGGCGTAACTCGCCGCATAATCAACATCTTGTGCCGTTTCGGGCGCAGAATACCCTTATACAGTATATATTATACTACTTCGTGCCGCCGAGGTCAAGTGAAAAATGACGGGCGCAGCCCGTCATCCTGAGCGGAGCGGCTGAAAGCCGCGAAGTCGAAGGATCCCCCGCCTTATGCAGCCGTCCGGAAAAGGTGTGTGATCCCTCGGGATGACGTACCCGCGAACGCCCGCGCAAAACACCGTTCGACAAAATTCGACAAAATCCGACACGGAAAAGCCCGAAACCCGCCCGCTCGCGAAAGTGTGAAAAAAACACTTGACAACAGCGCGGACGTAATATATAATACTTCCGTGTATGGACGCTGAAGAAGCGTCCCCACAACCTCACACTTGGCAAAGCCGGAGCAATCCGGTGGCGCAAAGCTAAAGGGCCCCACGCGGGCAGCCAGCTGCGATGTTCGACGTGAGCGCGAACGCCGCAGTTTTTTTATTTTGATCACAAGGAGGCGAGAAGGATGCCCGATAACGAAGAGATCGTCAACGGCGAAGAAATCGTCAAAAACGAAGAGACCGTCAGCGGCGAAGAAATCATCAATAAAGAAAATACCGAAGCCGCCGGAGAGCCCGTCTCGCCCGAAACCCCCGCGCCTGCCGGAGAGCCCGTCTCGTCCGAGACCCCCGCGGACGCCCCCGCCGAAGGCGGAGCTCCCTCAGACGAGGGAGCTGTCGAGGACGGCTCGCCGTCCGAGACTGAGGGAGTGAATCCCTCCCCCTCCCCCGCGGACGAAGCCGCCGCCCCTGACGCTGTCATCCTGAGCCCGCTGGGCGACGGATCCCCCGCCGAAAGCAGCCGTGCGGAAGAGGAAGGGGAGTCCTCGGGCTCCGCCCTCGGAACGACAGGCCCCACCCCCGCCCCCGCCGAAGGCGGAGCTCCCTCAGACGAGGGAGCTGTCGCGGACGGCTTGCCGTCCGAGACTGAGGGAGTGAACCCC
>JAFRVI010000062.1 GCA_017438525.1 Clostridia bacterium | reverse complement strand
CCTCGTCGGCTGCGCCTCCTCGGGATGACAGAGGTTGCGCGGACGGGGACGGCGCAGACGGGGGACGCGGGCTTGCCGTGACCTTCGCGGCGCGGTCCGCGCGGCTCGCGGACGAGGCGGAGGCGCTTTACGCCGAATGGACGGCGGAAGCGGGGGAGCTGGCGAAGGATTACCCCGCCTTCGACCTCGCCGCCGCCGCGAAGGAGCCGGCGTTCGGCCGTCTGCTTCGCGCCGGAGTCGACCTCCGCACCGCCTATGAGGCGACGCATATGCCGCAGGTGAGAGAGGCGATACGCGTTTCCGCGGCCGCGGAAGCGGAAGCGCGTGCGCTGGACGGCGTCCGGCTGCGCGGATTGCGCCCGGATGAGAACGGGGCGCGCCCGGGGGGCGCCGTCCTCACCGGCGGCATGGCGGGACTTTCGCGCGAACAGCGCGCGAGGATAGCGGAACGCGCTATGCGCGGGTTGCTTTGACCGCAGGTCAAAGCAAACTGCGAGCGAAGCGAGCAATACCACTGCGCGCCGCAGGCGCGCAATATCACTTGCCGTCAGGCAAATATCACTGCGCAGCGCAGCGGAGCAATATCACTGCGAACGAAGTGAGCGGACCTCCCTCAGACGAGGGAGGTGGCGCGAACGGGCAAAGCCCGTGAGTGACGGAGGGAGGGAAAAGCCGTTCCTCTGTCGCGAGGTTTGCGGTTGAAACGCAGCTTTCCCTCCCTCAGTCACCGCCGTTTTCAACGGCGCTGACAGCTCCCTCGTCTGAGGGAGCCGCGCCGCCTGCGGCGGCAGGTCCCTCGGCTCCGCCTCGGGAGAAGCGCCGCCTGCGGCGGCGGTGATATTGACGCTTCGCGTCAGTGGTATTATGCTTCGCATAGTGGTATTGCCGCTTCGCGGCAGATAACAAAGAAAGGAAAACACATGAAGTACGACACTTACACCCTCAACCTCAGGCGTTTCGACGCCGACACCAACGTCACCACCGACAGCGATCTGTCGGCGGAGATGAAGACCTTCTACTCCGACTACCTGATCGACAACGCGGCTCCGAAGCTCGTTCACGACCAGTTCGGACAGAAGCAGCCTGTCGCGAAAAACGGCGGCAAGACCGTGCAGTTCAGGCGCTATTCGCCCCTGCCCGCCGCGACGACTCCTCTGACCGAGGGCGTCACCCCCTCCGGCAGAAAGCTGACCGTCACCGGCACCACCGCCGATATCGCGCAGTACGGCGACTACGTCGAGATGTCCGATATGCTCCTGCTGACCGCCGTCGATAACAACATCGTCCAGGCGACCAAGCTGCTCGGAGCCCAGGCGGGCGCGACGCTGGACGCCGTCGTCCGCGAGGTCGTCAACGGCGGCACGAACGTGCAGTACGCGGACGACTCCGTAAACGGCAGACACCTGCTCGTCGGCGGCGAATCGAGCGGCAATCACTACCTGACCGTCGACATGGTCAAGCGCGCCGCCCGCAAGCTCAAGGCGATGAACGCCGAGAAGATCGACGGCGCCTACGTCGCGATCGTCCACCCCGACGTCGCCTACGATCTGATGAGCGATCCCGACTGGGTCAACCCCTCCGAATACGCCGGCTCGAAGAATATCTTCGAGGGCGAGATCGGCAAGATCGCCGGCGTCCGCTTCGTGGAAACGAGCGAGGCGAAGATCTTCACCGCCGCCGACCTGCTCCCGACCGCACGCACCCTGACCGTCAAGACGCAGATCAGCGCCGCGACCAAGACCGTCGCCGTCACCGAAGCGATCAGCTCCGCCAACGCGCCCAAGCTCGCCGGCAGGAAGATCATCATCGGCTCCACGCTCTGCGAGATCGCATCCGCGACCTCCGGCAGCGCCGGCAGCGCGACGCTGACGCTGAAGGAGAACATCAGCTCCGCCGCCGCGGGCGCCGTCATCTATCCCGGCGAGGCGGGCGCGAAGGGACGCGCCGTCTACTCCACCCTCATCCTCGGCGACAACGCCTACGGCGTCACCGAGATAGAGGGCGGCGGACTGCGCCACATCACCAAGCAGCTCGGCTCCGCCGGCTCGGGCGACCCGCTCGACCAGCGCGCCACCGTCGGCTGGAAGGCCACCAAGGCCGCCAAGCGCCTCGTGGAAGAGTATATGGTACGTGTAGAGACCACGTCCACGTTTAACGGATAAGGCACGCTTCGCGAGCGGCTAAATTCGCCCATCGGGCGAGTTGAGCTAAATTCGCCTGCGGCGAGCTAAATTGATGCTCCGCATCAGCTAAATTTGCCTTCGGCAAGCTAAATTCGCGGCAAGCCGCGAGCAAAGGAGCAAATTGCCATAGGCAATTTGAATTATTCAAATCGGCGCAGCCGATTTGTTCCTTCGCTGACGCGAAGCGTCAATTTAGCTATCGCGAAGCGATAATTTAGCCGGCGGCGGCAGCCGACGATTTAGCTCGCCCGAAGGGCGAATTTAGCCATCGCGCTACTGACGCTTTGTAATTATCGCAAACATAATCAGGGAGGAACACCCATGACCAAAACAGCTACCGATCCCGTCGCCGCGGAGAACGCGCGGCTTGACGAATACGTCGACGTCGAGCTTTTCCGCGACGGCGACAGATACAAAGACGACGTTTTCGTCGCCGTCGGCGGCGAGAACTGCCTCATCAAGCGCGGCGAACCCGTCCGCATCAAGCGCAAGTTCGCGCTCGCGCTGGAGCAGAGCCGCCGCCAGGACGTTGCGGCCGCGGCGTACATAGCCGCCGAAAGCAACGGGTGAGCCGATGGACAGGTTTGCCATCCGCCGCGGCGTCGGCGCGCCGACGTCCGCCGACCTCGCCGAATTCGAGCTCGGCTACCGCACGGGCGCGAAGACGCTCTATATCGGCACCGCGCAGGGCCCCGTCCTGCTCGCCTCCGCGAACGCCGCCTCCGGCGTGCTCCCGTACGTGCGCCTCATCGGCGTTTATATGCCGGAGCAGGTGCAGATAGCCACTCTCTTTGAGGGCTCGGACGGTCGGCTTTATTACAAAAACAAATACGGGGTAACAGTCGCGCTCACCGCGCTGCCGCCCGATGAGGAGTAAACAATGCAGAGGATAATACACATCGAAGTCGCGGGCAACCGCGCACGCGCGTCTTCACGCGAGCTCGGGACGCAGGGCGAAGTCGCCGCCGTCACCGTCGCTCTCGCCTTTGACGCCGGCTGGGACGGCCTCGCCAAGCGCCTGCTCTGGCGCTCCGCCGGCGGAAGCTCCACCGGCTACACGCTGCTGACCGAGCCGGACGCCGCCGGCGTTTATGCCGCCGCCGTTCCCGCGCTTCCGCTTTCGGAGGCGGGCAAGGCGTCGCTGACCGTCGAGGGCGTCGTGGTTTCAGGGCAGGAGGTCGTCCGCCGTGTGCGCAGCGTGCTGCTGACCTTCCGCGTCGAGCCGAACGACCTCGAGGCGAACTCTCCCGCGCAGGCGGTGGACGCCACCGTCGCCGAACAGCTCGCCTCCGCGATCGAAGGCAGGGCCGCCGCGTCGCATACGCATACGAAGTCCGACGTTACCGACTTCGCGCACGCGCACGCGCAGAGCGATATAACGGGGCTCGCCTCCGCGCTTTCCGGCAAGGCCGCCGCGTCGCATACGCATACGAAGTCCGACGTCACCGACTTCGCGCACACGCACACGAAGTCCGAGATAACCGACTTCGCCCACACGCACGCGGTCGACGCCGCGGACGTCACCTACACGAAAAGCGGCGTTTCCGTCGGCGTGAAGGCCGCGCTCGACGCCGTCCTCGACTACGCCGGCTCGAGCAGGGTGAAAGATTATTCCGTGACGCTATCGGCTAACGGCTGGGACGATTATGAAACGCCGTATACGCAGTCGATCAGCCACCCGATGATAAACGCGGATTCGGCTGTGCTCGTCGCCGTCGCGTCTTCCGCGACCGACGCGCAATTCGAGGCCGCCTGCGCCGCCTGCCTGCGCTTCGACAGTTTGGCGGGCGCGCTTTACGCCAGGGCCTACGGCACGCTGCCGGAGGTGGATATCCCGCTGAAGATAGGGGTGATCGTATGAGCGCGTTTTCATTCATTCCGTGGAAGTCCGGCTCCGGCGGCCACGATCTTTCGGAGATAACGGCGGGCGAGGACCAGATCCTCGCCGGTTACCGGTCGGTGAATAAATTCGGCGAAACCATATACGGCGCGATATATCCCGAGAATACAGAGCCGATCTACGTGAGCGCGGCGAGCTACGACGGGCCGGAGGTGCTTTCCGTCAACATTCCGGCGAACGGCTATTACTATTCCTCCGCCTCCGGCGGCAACGGCCTGTGGGTCGGCTGGGGCGACCTCGCCCGCGTGATCGGGCTGACGGCGGACAAGCTGAAGCCGGGCGTTACGGTTATCGGCGTTACGGGGAGATAAAACGGCGCAGCCGTTTTATCTCAACTGCGAGCGAAGCGAGCAATACCACTGCGCGCCGCAGGCGCGCAATATCACTTGCCGTCAGGCAAATATCACTGCGCAGCGCAGCGGAGCAATATCACTGCGAACGAAGTGAGCGTTTCGCCT
>JAFRVI010000061.1 GCA_017438525.1 Clostridia bacterium | reverse complement strand
TTGCCGCAGGCAATTTGCTCCTTAACTGACGCGCAGCGTCAATATCACTGCGGCGAAGCCGCAATATCACTATCGCGGAGCGATAATATCACTGACGCGAAGCGTCAATATCACTGCGAACGCCTTGCGTTCGCCCGGGGGATTCCTCGTCGGCGCGTTCGCGGCTCCTCGGAATGACAGAAACACGGCGCGGGCGCGGCAATAATTCAAAGCGCGGAGCGATTTGCTCCTTTCTCTTCAATCTTAACTATTCACTATTCACTGCGAACGAAGTTCGCCCGGGAGGTTTTACATATGCAGAATTTTGACAGAATCTGGGAGCTTGTCAAGGAAGAGGTCGCGCAGCGCATCAGCGAGGCGTCCTTCGAGACGTGGATACGCGATCTCGAAGCCATCGGCTTCCGCGAGGGGGCGGCGGTGATATACACCAGCTCGTCCTACCAGCGCGACATAATCAAGAACCGCTTCATGAACGCAATCGTCGATTCGTTCGAGGCGGTGCTCGGCCGCGAATGCGAGGTCCGCATCGTCACGAAGGACGAGATGGAGGGCCTGCGCGCGCCGGAGGGTCCGACTTCGCCCATCGAGCAGGTCGCCAGAGCCGCCTCCGAGCCGGAGGACACATTCACCTTCGAGAACTTCATCGTCGGCAACTCCAACAAATTCGCGCACGCCGCGTCGCTGGCGGTCGCCAACAACCCCGGCTACGCTTACAACCCGCTTTTCATCTACGGCGACAGCGGGCTCGGCAAGACCCACCTGCTGAAAGCCATCAAAAACGAGATCGAGAACAGCAATCCCGATCTGAAGGTCGCCTTCGTGACCTGCGAGGACTTCACCAACGAGTTCCTGGAGCTGCTCCGCGCGGGGCGCGGCGCCGAATTCCGCAACCGCTACCGCCCCGTCGACGTGCTGCTCATCGACGATATCCAGTTCATCGCCGGCAAGCAGTCGACCGAGGAGGAATTCCTCAACACCTTCAATACGCTTTATGACCGCCACAAGCAGATCGTCATGGCCGCCGACCGCAAGCCGAACGAGATGAAGACGCTTGCCGACCGCCTGCGCACCCGCTTCGAGCAGGGGCTGCTCGCGGATATTCAGCAGCCGGACTACGAGACCCGCGTCGCGATAGTCAAGAGCAAGGCGGGCCTGCTCGGGCTGGAGATCCCCGACGAAGTCGCGGAGTTCATCGCCAGCCGCCTGAAGAGCCACACCCGCCAGCTCGAGAGCGCCGTCAAGAAGCTCTCCGCCTACCACAAGCTCTCCGGCGATCCGCTTTCGCTCTCCATGGCGCAGAACGCCATCAAGGACACCATCGTCGAGGACGCCGAGGCCGGCGTCGACGAGGAGAAGATACTCGAGGAGATCTCCCGCACGCTCACCGTGCCGGTCGACGAGATATGCGGCCGCAAGCAGACCGCGGACGTCTCCTTCGCCCGCCAGGTCGCCGCGTACGTGCTCCACGAGACGACGAATTATTCCACCAAAAAGATCGGCGACGTGCTCGGCGGCAAGGACCATTCCACGATAGTTTATTATCTGCGCAAGGTCGAGAAGGATAAGAAGACCAATACGAAGCTGAGAAACACGGTGGACGATATTATCAAGAATATCAAGGGAAAGTAAGGCGCGCGGAAACGCCTGTCATCCCGAGGGCGAAGCCCGAGGGATCCCACATCGTTAGCAGACGGCTGCATAAGGCGGGGGATTCCTCGTCGGCGGCTTCGCGTCAATCCCCGGACGAGCAATGCTCGTCCCTACGGGCGCGATGCTTCGCATCGCTTCGCTCAGGATGACAAAAACGTAAGCGCTTTGCGGCGCGCCGGGGAACCTCCCTCAGACGAGGGAGGTGGATTGACGGACGCGTCAGCGGACGGCAAGACGGAGGGAGGGAAAAGCCCTG
>JAFRVI010000060.1 GCA_017438525.1 Clostridia bacterium | reverse complement strand
CGGCAAAAACGACGGGGGGAGCAAAATCTGCGGCGAAGCCGCAATATCACTTGGCCGAAGGGCAAATATCACTGACGCAAAGCGTCAATATCACTATCGCGCAGCGATAATATCACTGCCGCGTTCGTCGCCCGCAGGGACGGGCAATGCCCGTCCGCCCGCCGCGGAATAACGATAACGTGATTTCTATTGACAAACTTCTCCAAAAGATGTAATATATTATACGTAAAAAAACGTCGCAGTTTCTGCGGCGGGAAAAGAGAGGCAAAAACATGAAAAAGAGAGTCCTTATAATCATACTCCTTTCGCTGTTCCTCGTGCTGTTCAACGCGATGTTCTTCCTGCTCGGAGGCCACGAAGGCGCGAACGCGTCCCGCTGGATCTCCTACGGCGCGATCCATCTTTCCTATCTGCTGATGATATTCAGCCCGCTGATCGTCCGCGGCGTGAAGAGCGACAAGATCTTCGGCTTCCCGCTCGCCACGGTTTCGATGTTCTATTTCTGCATTGAGTTCATCGTCGGCCTGATCTTCATCCTCTTCAATCCGGAGGGATGGAAGGCCGCGTTCCTCGTCCAGCTCGTCCTCTTCGTGATCTACGCGACGCTCGCGCTGGTAGTGCTCATCGCCGGCGCCACCGCCGACGAAGCGGAGAAGGAGAAGGTCGCCCCCGGCGTCTTCGTCAACAAGGCCGGCGAACTGCTCGCCGACGCCATCAAGCGCGCCCGTGAAGGCGAAGCCCGCGACGCCGTCAACGCCGCCGCCTTCGCGCTTTCTCAGACTCCGGCGTTCAGCCGCGAGGAAGTCCTCGGCATCGAGGGCCAGATCGTTTCGCGCATCAAGGACCTCCGCGTCGCCGCCGAGAAGAAGGACGACCAGGCGGTCATCGCGATCTCCGGCGACGTGCGCGGCATGATCGAGCAGCGCACCGCCATGCTCTCCCAGATGCCCGTCGCGCAGCAGTAATTCTTAAAACAGGGGGCGGTGCGTAACGCGCCGCCCTGTTTTTTTCAACCGGAACCCAAACGCTTTCTTCATTATATAATATATAAGAGAAGCATATCAGAGGTACCCCATGAACTACGCTAAGCTTAAAACGAAGCTGCCGGAGCTGCTGAACGCGCTCCGCGGCGTGATATACCCCGAGGTGTTCGGCCCGTCGGACGGCGCTTCCGTCGCCGCGGCGGAGCTGCGCGCCCGCGCGCTTCTCGCGGAGCTGCTGCCGGAGGTCTGCGACCTGCCGTGCAGAGCGGGAGCCGCCGTTTCCCGCAACGACGGCGGGGAGATCACCGACGCGCTCATGGCGCGTATGCCCGCGGTGCGCGAGCTGCTCGAGACCGACCTCGTCGCCGCCTACGAAGGCGACCCCGCCGCGACCTGCCGCGAGGAGATAATCACGGCGTACCCGGCGTTCGAGGCGATGAGCGTCTTCCGCGTCGCGCACGAGCTTTACGCGCTCGGCGTGCCGATGCTCCCGCGCATGATGACGGAATACGCCCACTCCCGCACCGGCATCGACATCCACCCGGGTGCGACCATCGGCAGATACTTCTTCATCGACCACGGCACCGGCGTCGTCATCGGCGAAACGACCGTGATAGGCGACCGCGTCAAGCTCTACCACGGCGTAACGCTGGGCGCGAAGAGCTTCGACGTCGCGCCGGACGGCTCCCTCGTCAAGGGCGTCAAGCGCCACCCGAACATCGGCAGCAACGTCGTCATCTACGCCGGCGCGACCATCCTCGGCGGCGACACCACCATCGGCGACGGCTGCGTCATCGGAGGCAACGTCTGGCTGACCCACTCCGTCCCGGCGGGCAAGACCGTCACCGCCGCGCACGAGCGCGTCGCGGAAAAGGAGCATAACGAAGAAAGCGAAGGCAGCATTAAGGTGTTTCTGTAGAATCAGATCGGGTCTTTTCGGCCCTTTGCGGCTTGTCGTCGTCGGCAGGCAAATAGCAGCATTAAGGTATTTTTATAAGATAAGCAGGAGCTTTGAGCACCTCCCTCAGACGAGGGAGGTGTCATTTTTTGCTTGCAAAAAATGACGGAGGGCGGGAAGCGCCGCCTCGGCGGCGCACCCGTTCGCCGAAGGCGAACATATCACCTCAGCGAAGCTGATATATCGTATCTGCCGCGCAGATATATCGCACGCCGTCAGGCGCATATCGCTGAGAGCGCTTACCGTTATCATCCTGAGGCGCGCCGCACCGGAGGGGTTGTCATCCTGAGCGAGCGAAGCGAGCCGAAGGATCTCACGTTGTCGTTTGTCATCCTGAGCGGAGCGGCGGAACGCCGCGTAGTCGAAGGATCTTGTCGGAAACGGCGTTGTAAAAGGAAAAGTGCGCGGCAGAAAACGCGGGTAACCTACCGTTTTCTTTCGCGGCGCTTTCGCGCCAATGCCGGACGAGCAATGCTCGTCCCTACGGGCGCGATGCTTCGCATCGCTCCGCTCAGGATGACACGAACACGGCGCTTTTGCGTCAATGCCGGACGAGCAATGCTCGTCCCTACGTGCGCGGCTGCGGTCTTTTTTCAAAAAACCGCCTCAAACTCGCAAATACCTATTGCCAAATACAACCGGCGGTGGTATACTTTCACATATAATACAACATATTGAAGAGGGAGTGTTTGATATATGACACACAAGGGCGGAATAATCGGCTTCGGCGGCATGGGCAGCTGGCATTACGAGCACGCGAAGGAGACGCCGGTCAACTACGTCGCCGTTTACGACGTCGACCCCGAGCGCCTGAAGGTCGCGCGGGAGCAGGGGCTGAAGGCCTACGAAACGCTCGACGCCTTCCTCGCTGACGACTCCTTCGACGTTGTCCTCGTCGCCACGCCGAACAATTTCCATCACGATATGGTTATCGCCGCGCTCGAAGCGGGCAAAAACGTCGTCTGCGAAAAGCCCGTCGCGATGAGCAGCGCGGAGCTGCTCGACATGACGGCGGCCGCGGAACGCGCCGGCAAGGTCTTCACCGTCCACCAGAACCGCCGCTGGGACGCCGACCTCGACATCGTCCGCCGCGCGATAGATCAGGACCTGCTCGGCGAGCTTTTCACCGTCGAGAGCCGCGTCCACGGGCAGAACGGCGCGATGTACGGCTGGCGCGCCTTCAAGGTCGCCGGCGGCGGCATGATGCTCGACTGGGGCGTGCACCAGATCGACCAGCTCATCCACCTTTTCGGGCGCAAGGTCGAGAGCGTCTTCTGCACGATGGCGAAGATAAAGACGACCGAGGTCGAGGATTATTTCAAGCTCATTATAAAAATGAAGGACGGCCTGACGCTCCAGATCGAGACCGGCACCTATAACCTGATCCAGATGCCGCGCTGGTACGTCTGCGGCAGCAAGGGCGCCCTGCAGATCGACACATGGGGCACGCCCGGCAAGGTCGTGCGCGCGAAGAAGGAGGAGTTCGAGTGGACTCCCGTCATCATCCACACCGCCGCCGGCCCGACCCGCACGATGTCGCCGCGCCCGAAGGATACCCTCGAGGAGCTGGAGATACCGGAGCAGTGGCCCGACTGGAAGGAGTTTTACGCCAACGTCGCCGCGGTCATCGACGGCGAAGCGAAGGAGCTGCTCGTCAAGCCGGACGAGGCGCTCTACGTCATGCGGATAATGGAAGCGGCGTTCAAGTCCGCCGAGACCGGCGAAGCGGTCATGTTTGAATAAGAGAGCTTGAAAAAGCGCAAGCTTTCGGGAAATTTGAATAAGCGCAAGCTTTCGGGAAATAAGAGCAGAGCTTCGGACGCCTCCCTCAGACGAGGGAGGTGTCATTTTTTGCTTGCAAAAAATGACGGAGGGAGGGAAGGAGCCCTTCCTCTGCCGCGGCGGCTGCGTTTGAGATGATGTCTTTCCCTCCCTCAGTCAAACGCTCCCGTTGGTCGCGTTTGCCAGCTCCCTCGGCCGAGGGAGCTGCCCGAACGGGAGCGCAAGGCGCCGGGGTTTGAGGGAGCCGCCCGAACGGGAGCGCAAGGCGTCGTCGGCGGTGATATGCCGCCTTCGGCAGCGCGATATATTTGCCTTTCGGCAAATACGATATGTCGGCTCCGCCGACACGATATGTCACGCTTCGCGTGACGCGATATGCGCCTTCGGCGCAAGTGATATTATGGCTTCGCCATAGTGATATTGACGCGTACGCGTCAGTGATATTGCCGCTTCGCGGCAGTTTATAAGGAGGACCACCACATGAAACTCGGCGTATTCACACCCGTACTCAACGACAAAAACCTCACGCAGGCGCTCGACTTCCTCGCCGAAAACGGCATCGAGGCCGCGGAGCTCGGCGTCGGCGGATTCCCCGGCCACGACCACTGCGAGCCGGAAAAGCTCCTCGCCGACAACGCCGCCGCGGAGCAGTTCCGCAGGCAGTTCGAGGATCACGGCATCGTCATTTCGGCGTTCTCGGCGCACGGCAACCCCGTCCATCCGGACGCGAAGACCGCCCGCGACTATGACGAGACCATCACCCGCGGCATACTGCTCGCGGAGAAGATGGGCGTGCCGGTCGTCAACACCTTCTCCGGCTGTCCCGGCGACTGCCCGACCGCGTCGCATCCGAACTGGGTGACGGCTCCCTGGCCGCCGGAGTTCCTCGATATCCTCGATTACCAGTGGAACGAGGTGCTCATCCCTTACTGGCGCGAGAAGGAGAAGTTCGCGAAGGCGCACGGCGTGAAGATCGCCTTCGAGCTGCACCCCGGCTTCTGCGTCTACAACACCGAAACGATGCTCCGCCTGCGCGAAGCGGCGGGCGAGAATATCGGCGCGAACCTCGACCCGAGCCACCTCGTCTGGCAGGGAATGGATCCCGTCATGGTCATCCGCGAGCTCGGCGACGCGATCTTCCACTTCCACGCGAAGGATACGAAGATAGATAAGTACAATACCGCCGTCAACGGCGTGCTGGATACGAAGCATTACAGCGACGAGCTGCACCGCAGCTGGATCTTCCGCTCCGTCGGCTACGGCATGGACGTCAAGAAGTGGAAGGAGATCGTCAGCGCGCTGCGCACCGTCGGCTACGACTACGTCATCAGCATCGAGCACGAGGACAGCTTGTTCTGCGGCGGCGAGGGGCTGATGAAGGCGATCCGCTTCCTGAAGGACGTCATGGCGTTCCAGCCCAAAGGCGAAATGTGGTGGGCGTGATTTTGCCCGCAGGGCAAAATCAGCTAAATTCGTTCCTTCGGAACGAGCGAAATTTGCCTTCGGCAAGCTAAATTTGCGCTGTCGCGCAAGCGAAATTCGCCGCCGAAGGCGGCGAGCTGAAGAGGAACGAATTTAATTTAGCTGCCGCCTGCGGCGCAGGCGCAATACCACTGCCCGCAGGGCAATATAACTGAAACCCCGCTTCCCTTTCGGGAAGCGGGAGCCGTCTGCGACGAATACAGGGAGGAAACAAAAATGCAACCGAACACGGCAAAAGGCATATCGACTTTTCTTAAAGCACTCGCTGTCCTGACGTTTGTCGGCGGGTTTATTCTCGGCATCCTATTAGGAAAAAACATCTACGACGAGTTCGATTTCGCGTTGGCGTTGGTTTACTGGGCTCAGGGACTTATATACGGTATGATCGTGCTGGCAATCAGCGCGATAATCGACCTGCTGCTTCAGATAAGGGGCAGGATTTTCGACGAGCGCGAAGGCGCCGTAGTTAAAATCGACGGACAGGCCGCGGACGAGATTCCGGCAGGTGCGGGAGCGGCAGTTTTGTCAGGGCACGCCCCGGTGAAAAACGGCAAATGCGAACTATGCGGCAAAGAGAACGAGGATTTGTATTCGGCCAAAATCGCCGACGATCTCGGAACGCGTTACAGAATCATCTGCAAGGAGTGCGCAAGCAAGCCGGACCGCACGCTGACTGATTGAGCGATACTGCATTATTTACAGGAAAAAATCGCTTCCCGAAAGGGAAGCGGGGTTGTTTATTTGCGGGCGATCAAGATCGTCCCTACGGACAACCCCTCCGCCCCTTCGGGGCACCTCCCCTTGCACAGGGGAGGCATTGCGCCGCCTTTGGCGGCGGTGATATTGACGCTTCGCGTCAGTGGTATTGCGGCTTCGCAGCAGTGGTATTATGCTTCGCATAGTGGTATTGCCGCCTTTGGCGGCAGATAAAAAAAGGACGCGCCGCAGGCGCGTCCTTCTTTTTTGCTTTCTCTTACTTCAGCTCGGCGAAGTACTTGATGGTGCGGACCATCTGGCTGGTGTAGGAGTTCTCGTTGTCGTACCACGAAACGACCTGGACCTGATAGGTGTCGTCGTCGATCTTGGTGACCATGGTCTGGTTCGCGTCGAAGAGCGAGCCGTAACGCATGCCGATGATGTCGCCGGAAACGAGGCGCTCGGTGGTGTAGCCGAAGCTCTCGCTCTGCTGGGCCTTCATCGCGTCGTTGATCTTCTCGACCGTGATATCCCTGCCCTTGACGACCGCCACGAGGATCGTGGTGGAGCCGGTGGCCACGGGAACGCGCTGGGCGGAACCGATCAGCTTGCCGATGAGCTCGGGGATGACCAGGCCGATGGCCTTGGCAGCTCCGGTGCTGATGGGAACGATGTTCG
>JAFRVI010000059.1 GCA_017438525.1 Clostridia bacterium | reverse complement strand
TATAGATGCAATCTACCTTGCCAGCATAAAGGTATTCTAATAGCTGCAAGGCGTGGTAGTTGTCCGCCTCAATCAGCGTATGCCATAGATCGCTGTCCGGCGCATTGCAAACCGTATCGATCGGTTTCAAGCATGGATAAATCGGCTCGCCGAATTCCGCGATGCAGACGAGCTCGTCCACCGCGAATTCCGATGTTTCGGTCTTGTCTTTATTCAGGCATAACGCCTTGCCGTCCTCGATTTTGAGCACGGTATAAAAGTCATTCACTTCGCCCGATTTCAGCGCCACCTTCGCGCCTTTTCTAATGGCGATATCGTAGAGAGGAGTGCATTCCGGCAGGTGTTCTTCAAATACCAGTCCGAACTTTTTCTGCTTCGCCAGTTTGCCCACTTCCGCTGCTATGCGTTCACGAAGTTCAGGATTGTCGATCTTTTGGATCAAATCATCTAACGCTGCCATGCTTTAACTCTCCTTGTTTCCGGGATTGTTAATTCCCAAAATTGTTTCGATATGATTTTTGTACTGTACTATCACGCTGTCCGGTGAGATGATCCTCATCTTCTCAGCGAACTGCGCCACCCAGCCGAAGAACGTTGGGCTGACCTGCACGTGTACCGTCGCTGCGCATGTTGTGTCGTTGACCGTCATCATCGACGTGTCCTCGCCGAATTTGTCGAGCACGGGTCCGATCAGAGTCTTGTCGAATTGGATCAGCACATCCACGAGCTCGCCGCCGTACATCTTGAATGCCTGCTCGGTGAACTCTGCCACTCCGGCAATCTTTTCAAGTGCTGCATCTGACAAAACTGATTCTTCGACGACCTCGACTTGATCCATCCGGTCAAGCCGGTAGTTCGCTGTCTTGTCCGGGTGCCTGCTGCTGTACGTCATCAGGTAGTAGTTGTCTTCGTTTAACACCAGCGCGATCGGCTCCACATAGTAGCGTTTCTTCTCGCCGGTGCTTTTGCACTGATAAACGCGTTCCTTCTTTTCGTCGAGGTAGAAGTAGTGGAATGCAATCTTTTTCTTTTTGCGGATCGCTTCCTCGATGCTGTCTACCGTATATAATATTTTTTCATTACTATGTTTCCGCGTGTTGAAGCTGACCATGTTCCGCTTCAGCAACTCTGCGCGATATGATCCGCCGAGAGCAGCGATCTTGTCGATCAGATCCTTCGTCTTCTTTTCCGTGACGAAACTCGCTGCCTGCACAGCGTCCATCAGTATCTTCAGTTCCGGGATAGAGAACTCGCGCTCTGGCACGTAGTAGTACCGTTCATGATCTTTCTTGAATGTGATGATCTCGAAGCCGAACTCTGTTAACGCTTCGATATCTCTATCTATCGTTCTGATACTGACGGGGACACCTTGTTCTGTAAGCCGTTTGCACAGCTCTGTCTTCGAAAGGGGCTGGTCTTCGTCAGTGTCTTTTTGGAGTAACTCGTAGAGTTTCAGCAGCTTTATCTTATTGCTGTTTTCCGCCATGGTTGCTCCTCCTTCTGTCGGGCATAAAAATACGCATACATTATAACATATTTTAGCGCGAAAATCAAGTATTGAACGTGACAAAATTGTCCGTTTCATACACCTTTTCACGTGTTTCGGGGTTCAAATCCTTCCAACCCGTACTTTTTTGGTGTTCTTTGCAGAGCAAAGAAACGCAAAAAGTACACCAGCATTTTCGACCGTTTTCGCGTTCTGATAACAAAAAATCGGGCTCCG
Organism: Clostridia bacterium; assembly: GCA_017438525.1. Taxonomy (NCBI): domain Bacteria; kingdom Bacillati; phylum Bacillota; class Clostridia; species Clostridia bacterium. The sequence goes on along the minus strand of JAFRVI010000059.1, from coordinate 14,311 downwards.
CTGCAGCCGGTTGACCGCTTTGAAGCCCGAATTTGCCTATATTTGCCCGATTTTTGCCCAAAATGCGAAAAGAAACGCCTTTTATCGTGGTAGACAAAAGACGTTTCTTTGATGGCACGCCCGGCGGGATTCGAACCCACGACCTTTTGGTTCGTAGCCAAACACTCTATCCGGCTGAGCTACGGGCGCGTATTCGGTTTTTCCGAACTCCGAGGATATATTCTAACACTTACCGCCCGAGATGTCAAGCATATTTTTACTTTTGTTTTCGAGATTGCATTTTTCGCGCGGATATGATAGAATAACACCATCAAATACGGGAGGCCGCCATGGACGCAAAAGAAAAAACCTTCAGCATAATATATCCGATACTCGCCGTCGCTTCGGTCGGCTGCGCGGTCAAATGCTTTATCGACGGGCGCCTCGCCGCAGGTATCGCGCTCTGCGTTCTCGCGGTCGGTATCGCGCTATTCTCGATATTCCGCAAGAAGATCATCAAAGACGACGAATGATTTGCGAAAGAATTGATTAGCTTCGGGAGGAACACACGGATGTTGTTTCGATCTTATCAAGAACGAATGGAAATCGGTGATTCGGGCTGGATCGAGTTTCAGTATTGCAGAATGCGCGCCGGATCATCCCTGAGAAGAATCACATCAATCAGGAAAATTGATTTTAGAAAAGACGACTCGCTATATGTCTCCGACGATGATTTAGACCTCTTTTTCACAGATTACAGCAGTATATTTATCGACGGTGCTTATAGCAGTCGCAAACGAGGCGCAGTTGATCTATTTGGAATAATCAATTATTATTCACCCGATCAAATCGACGCAATAATTGAAAGAATAACTGTAAGCAACCCTGTTGAAGGCGAAGTTTTAACAGCATGGCTGAGAAAAGCAAAAGAAACAAACGGATTTTACATTCTCGGCATTTGATCCCGATATCACGTTAATCTGTTCTCGATCCGGAAAATATACGGACGTGTAGTCACGCTCCCCTTTTCGCGTACGCCTTCATCAGCACGGTCGCGGAGAGCATGAGCAGCACCACGGCGGCGGGGATGTTATCCACCTTCGGCACGGCGCGAACGCCGTCCGACAGCGTCGAAAACACTCCGACCGCGCGTCCGTCAAGCCGCAGGAGCAGCGACGCGAAAAGCGCCGTAAGCGCGGCGTGCGCGACGCGTGAAACGAACATGGGCGCGACGTTCAGCCGCTCCCCTTCCGTCCGCGTCAGCGCGGCGCACTGGCAGAGCGCGCACAAGCCGCCGAAGCCCGCGCCCGCGGCGCAGAGCGCGAACCCGCCCGAAACGGCAGCCGCCGCGCTCCCGTTCGTAAGCTCCAGCGCGAGCTTCACCGCCGACGCGGCGCGCGCGGAGAGACTGCCGAGCGCCGTACCCTCCGCGACTCCGATCAACGCCCCGAAAAGCACCGTCAGCACGCAGATCTTCAGCATGCTTTCCGCGCCGTCCGCCACCGCCTCCGCGAAGCCGGACTCATATTTCACCGCCGCCGCTTTCCTCGGCGGTTCTTTTTTCGCGAAAAACCTGCCTGCGACGCCGATCAGCAGACAGGAGATAACCGCGCCCGCGTATATGCAGAAGCCCGCGTAGGCGCTGCCGAAAAGCGAAACGCCGACCGCGCCGACTGCGAACGAAGGCGAAACGCAGGCGCAGAAGGTCAGCAGGCGCTCCGCCTGCGCCTTCGTCAGCGCGCCCGCCTCGTACTCCCGCGCCGCCGCGCGCGCTCCCGCGGGATAGCCGCAGAGCCAGCCGGAAAGTATCGCGTTCGCCGCCGCGGGCGGAAGCGCGAAAAGCGCACGCGTCAGCTTCCCCGTAAGCTTTCCTCCCGAAAACGCGCCCGCGCCGCTCGCCCACGCCGACAGCGTCATGAACGGCAGCAGCGCCGGAACGAGCGTTCCGCAGAGACGCAGTCCCCGCGCCGCGCCCGCCGCCGCGAGCGAAGGGAACGCCAGCAGCGCGAACGTCAGCGCCGCCGGGAGCAGCGCCGCGAGTTTTTTCCGCTTTTTCTCTCTCAAAACCGCATCCATATCCTCACTCCTCACACGATAATATGCCGCGTTCGCCCGCATTATTGCGCCGGCGCGGTCATATTTATTTCACGGGTGAAAACGAATGAAGATGAACCGAATCATGAAGAAATACGCCGCGAAAGCGAAGTTCCGATTCGCCGGAGACACGGAGCCGGATTCCCCCACCGGCGTGCGCGTCGAGCTCGGGCGCAGGTCCGCGCTCGTCGAGGGCTGCCGCGGCGTAGCGGAATACGACGCCGAGAGCATCACTCTGACCGGCCGGCCGCGCGTCCGCGTGCGCGGGAGCGGGCTCGAGCTGCGTTCGCTCGGCAACGGCAGCGCGATGATAAAGGGCTGCATCGACGGGGTGGATTTTACGGAGGAAGAGAAATGCCGATAATCAAACTGCTTCGCCGCCTGCGCGGCTTCGTGAGGTTTTCACTGCGCGGCGGCTGCCCCGAGCGCGTCGTTACGCTCGCGGCGCGGGACGGCGTTTCCGTCCGCGACGTCCACGCCGTCGAGGGCGGCGTCTGCGCCTACGTCGACGCGCGGGATTACCGCCGCCTGCGCAGGCACGCGAAAAACAACGGCTGCCGTATGCGCGTCGAACGCAAGTTCGGTCTGCCGTTCCTCTTCTGCAGGGGCAGACGCAGGAACGGGCTTATCGCCGGCGCGGTCGCGGCGGCGCTCCTTCTCACGCTGCTGTCGCGTTCAATCTGGGTGACGGACGTGAGCGGAAACACGAAAGTCAGCGAGGGCGAGATACTGTCCGAACTGCGGCGGCAGGGGATCTATCCCGGCGCCTTCAAAAGCGATATAGACCTGATTGCCGCCGAGCAGAACGCGCTTATCGCGCTGCCCGAGCTCTCATGGCTCGCGGTCAACCTGCGCGGGAGCCGCGCCTCCGTGGAGGTGCGCGAGCGCACGGCGCCGCCGGAAACCGTCGCGCTTTCCGCGCCATGCAACGTCGTCGCCGCGCGGGGCGGCACGATAAAGCGCGTCAGCGCGTTCAAGGGCGACGCCGTCGTCTCGGCGGGCGACTCCGTAGCCGCGGGCGACCTGCTCGTCAGCGGGCTGACCGACGAGGCGGGAGCCGTCCACGCGGCCGCCGAATGCATCGCCGTCTGCCCCGTGAAGATCGAGGTCTTCATCCCCTATTCTTCGCAGGAACGGGAATATACGGGAAATACCGTGAAAAAAACGGCTTTACGGCTGTTTAATTTGAATATTCCTCTTTCTTTTTTCACGAAAATGAGTTACAATGAATATGATACCGTGACTTATAATAACCGCCTGCGTTTCGGCGGCGCAGAGCTCCCCGTCGGGACGGAGGAAACGGAGTACCGCGAATACGTCACCGTGGAGAAACGCGTTACGCCGCGGCAGGCGGCGGAAGCCGCTTCGCAAGAGGCGCGCAGACGCGCCGCGCTTGAAAAGGCGGACGGAGAGACCGTCTCCGAAACCGAGAGCGTGACCTTCCTGCCGGACGGCGCGGTCTGCACGATCGAGCTTACGCTCGAAACGGACATAGCGAAAGAAAAGGAAATATATATCGAACGGGAGGCCGACATTGGCTGAAAGATTCATTGCAGTTGACAGAATGGAAAGCGTGATAAGCGTTTTCGGCAGCTTCGACGAGAATATGAAGCTCGTTGAGCGGCATTACAACGTGAGCGTTTCAAACCGCGACGGCGAGCTGAAGATCACCGGCGCGGACGAGGAGAACGCCGACCGCGCCGCGAAGGTGATCGAGCACCTGCTGATGCTCACCGCGCGAGGCGAGAACATCACCGCGCAGGAGGTACGCTACGTCATCTCCGTCGTCGACGAAGGCGGCGCGGACAAGCTCAGGACGATGAACGGCGACTGCGTCTGCGTCACCGCGAAGGGCAAGCCCATCAAGGCGAAGACGCTCGGCCAGAAGCGCTATATCGACGCGATAAAGAAGAATACTATCGTCATCGGCGTCGGCCCCGCCGGCACCGGCAAGACCTACCTCGCCGTCGCGATGGCGGTGCAGGCGTTCCGCGACAAGCAGGTCAACCGCATCATCCTCACCCGCCCCGCTGTCGAAGCGGGCGAAAAACTCGGCTTCCTGCCCGGCGACCTGCAGAACAAGGTCGATCCCTACCTGCGTCCGCTCTACGACGGGCTTTTCGATATGCTCGGAGTGGAGGCGTACAACATCTACCTGCAGCGCGGCAACATCGAGGTCGCGCCGCTGGCGTATATGCGCGGACGCACGCTCGACGACGCCTTCATAATTCTCGACGAGGCGCAGAACACCACCCGCGAGCAGATGAAGATGTTCCTCACCCGCCTCGGCGTCGGCTCGAAGGCGGTCATCACCGGCGACATCACCCAGATCGACCTGCCCGCCGGAAAGAAGAGCGGACTCGTGCACGCGATGCGCATACTCGGCGGCATCGAGGACCTCGAGATCTGCCGCTTCACAGAGAAGGACGTTGTGCGCCACGCGCTCGTGCAGCGCATAATCAAGGCATACGAAAAGGCGGACGCAGAGCCGCAGTCGCGCCCGCGCCGCCGCGTCAGGAGCGAGGAAGAATGAAACTGAAGGTCTGTATGGATTTTGAAAAACGCCTCTACCGCGTGAAAGCGCCCTGCGCGCTGATACGCGGATGCTGCCGCGCCGCCGCAGAAGCGGAGGGGCTGAAGGGCGAATACGAAGTTTCCGTGCTCGTCACGGAGAGCGAACGCGTCCGCGAACTGAACCGCGACTACCGCGGCAAGGACGCGACGACCGACGTACTCTCATTCCCGCTTTTCGACGAAGTCGGAACTCCGCGGCAGCTCGGCGACATAGTGCTCAACCGCGACCGCGTCTATTCGCAGGCGAAGGAGTACGGGCATTCATACGAGCGCGAGCTCGCCTTCCTGACGGTGCATTCGATGCTTCACCTGATGGGCTACGACCACGAGGATGAATCCGACCGCGCAAAGATGCGCGCGCGGGAGGAGCTTATACTCAAAGACATCGCGCCGAGAGACTGAAACGCAAAGGAGAAACGCCGTGAAAAAGTTTTTCGCCTCATTCGGATACGCCTTCCGCGGACTCGCGGAGACGATACTGCGCGAGCGTAACATGCGCGTGCATATCTGCTTCTGCGTTTTCGTCACGTTCTTCGGTTTCGTATGCGGCATCGAGCCGTACGAATGGCTCGCCGCGGTCATACTTATGGGGCTCGTTATCTCCGCTGAGGCGCACAACACCGCTATAGAGCGCACGCTCGACCGCGTCGGCACCGAGCGAAACGAGCAGACAAGACGCGCGAAGGACGCCGCCGCGGGCGGAGTTCTCGCCGCCGCGATATTCGCCGCCGTCGGAGGCGGGATCATCTTCTTCCGCAAGGCGCGCGTCGACGCCGCGCTCGCCTTTTTCAAGGCGTACCCGTGGGCGATAGCGGTCTTCGCCGCCGCGCTCGCCGGAGCGGTCGTTTTCGTTGCGCTCGCCGGAAGACACAGAAAGGAAAAGTAATATGACACAGAGCGTTTTCGCCGCGATACTCGGCGTGCCGAACGTGGGCAAGTCCACGCTTCTCAACAGGATGGTCGGCGAGAAGATCGCCATCGTTTCCCCCAAACCGCAGACGACGCGCACCCGCGTGACCGGAGTCGTCACCGAGGGCGAAACGCAGTTCGTCTTCCTCGACACTCCCGGCATCCACAAGCCGCGCACACTGCTCGGCGAAGGTATGATAAAGACGGTCGGCGAGGCCGCCTCCGGAGTCGACGCCGCGCTGCTCCTTTGCGAGCCGCAGGGCGCGGGACTTTCGCCCGTCGGCGAGTTCCTCGAGCGATTGAAGAAAAGCGGCGTTCCGGTCATACTCTGCGTCAACAAGATAGACACGCTGCGCGAAAAGGAAGCGCTGCTTCCGGTCATCGCGGAGCTTTCCGGACAGTTCGATTTCGAAGCCGTCCTCCCCATCAGCGCCGAGACCGGCGAGGGAGTCGACGAGCTGAAGGCGGAGCTGAAAAAGTTCGCCGTGCCGTCGCCGCACTTTTTCCCTGACGACGCCGTTACCGACCAGCCCGACCGCGTTATCGCCGCCGAGCTGATACGCGAGAAGCTGCTGCTTTCGCTCGACCACGAGATCCCGCACGGGATAGCCGTCGAGATCGAGCAGTTCTCGACGCGCGACAGCGGCATTCTCGATATTTCCGCGGTCATCTACTGCGAAAAGGACAGCCACAAAGGCATAATCATAGGCAAAAACGGCTCGCTGATAAAGAAGACCATGACCGCCGCGCGTATCGACTGCGAAGCGTTCTTCGGCTGCAAGGTCAACCTGCAGACGCGCGTCAAGGTCAAGGAAAACTGGCGCAACAGAGCCGGATTCATAAACTCGATAGGGATGTTCGATACTCAATGACGCTGAAAACCAAGGGGCTCGTTATCCGTGAACAGAAGGTGTCCGACGGCGACTGCGTCATCACGCTGCTGACCGGGGACCGCGGAGTGATCCGCGTCTGGACGAAGGGCATCTTCAATCCGAGGAGCAGAAACTCCGGCGCGAGACTTTTCTGCTACTCGGAGTTCACCCTCTACAAGTCGCGGGAGCGCTATTCGCTCAACTCCGCGGATCTTGCCGAGGGCTTTTTCGCGTTGCGGAGGGACATCTCCGTCGTCGCGCTCTGCTCCTACATTTCGCAGGTCGTCTATTCCCTGCTCGACGAATACGCCGAGACGGCGGATATACTTCCGCTCGTGCTCAACTGCTTCCACCTCGCCGCCGAAGGCAAAAAGCCGCTGAAGCTGATAAAGGCGTGCTTCGAGCTTCGCCTCGCGGCGATACTCGGCTACGCTCCACTGCTCGGCGACTGCGAGAAGTGCGGCAGGCCCGACTTCCCGCCCGAGGGAATCGCGTGGCTCGACCTTACCAGCGGAGCGCTCCGCTGCGACGGCTGCCGCGAGGCCGCATCCGGAACGACCGCCGTGACGCCCGCCGTTCTGCTCGCGATGCGGCACGTCGTTTCCGCGGAGGCGGGGCGCGTTTTCTCCTTCTCGCTCGGCGGCGAAAACCTGCTCCTGCTGGGACAGACTGCCGAAAAATACCTACTCGCTCAATGCGGCAGGGGCTTCCCTGCCCTCGACTTCTACAAGGGGCTGGAATAATATGGATTACAGCGTAAAATCATACGAATCGCTCGAGCTTCCGCAGATAAGGCATATGCTCGCAAAGGAGTGCCAGTGCGAAGAAAGCGCCGCGCTCGCCGAGGCGCTCGAACCCGCGGGCACGCTCGAGGGCGCGCGCAGAAGGATGAAGCGCACGACCGACGCGGTCGGGCTCATCACGCACTACGGCGGACTCGATTTCGGCGGTCTGCGCGATATCGAACGTCTGCTGCTCCTCGCGGAGCAGGGCGGCTCGCTTTCGCCCGGCGACCTGTTGACCGTCGCGGACGTGCTGAAGGTCTCCAAACGCGTCGTCGCCTACCGCAAGAACATAAAGACCGGCGGCGACAGTCTGAGTGAGTTTTTCAACGGCGTCGTTCCGAACGCCGACCTCGAGGAACGCATAGTCTCCGCGATACTTTCCCCCGAGGAGATCGCGGACAACGCAAGCCCCGAGCTGCTCTCGATAAGGCGCAAGAGCCGCGCCGTCGCGGAGGAACTCCGCGTTTCGCTGCAGAAGATAATAATGTCGCCCGACAAGCAGAAGTATCTGCAGGAGGCGCTCATCACCGTGCGCGACAACAGGTACGTCATACCCGTCAAGGCGCAGTACCGCGGCGAGTTCCCCGGCCTCGTGCACGACACCTCCGGAAGCGGCGGCACCTACTTTATCGAGCCGATGGCGGCGGTCGACGCGAACAACAAGCTCGCTGTCCTTCGCTCGGAGGAGCAGAAGGAGATCGCGCGCATACTCGCCGAGCTTTCCGCGCTCGTCGCCGCGGCGGCGGGTTCGGTGCGTTCGACATACAAGAATATAATCATGCTCGACTTCGCCTTCGCCTGCGGACGCCTTTCGTTCCAGCTTGACGGGCGCGAACCGGAGCTGAACGCCGACGGGATAATCGACTTCGTAAAGGCGCGGCATCCGCTGATACCTAAGGGCAAGGCGGTGCCGATAGACGTGCGGCTCGGCGGCGCGTACACATCGCTCATAATCACCGGCCCGAACACCGGCGGCAAGACCGTCGCGCTGAAAACGCTCGGCTTGCTCTCGCTGATGGCGGCGTGCGGACTGCATATACCCGTCTCCGAAAACAGCAAGGCGGCCTTTTTCACAAGCGTGATGGCGGATATCGGCGACGAGCAGTCGATAGAGCAGTCGCTCTCGACCTTCTCGGCGCATATGAAGAACATAATCGCGATACTCGGCTGCTGCAATCGCGACAGTCTGGTGCTTTTCGACGAGATAGGCGCGGGCACCGACCCGGTCGAGGGCGCGGCGCTCGCCATCGCGATACTCGAAAAGGTCAAGGCGACGGGCGCGGCGCTCGCCGCTACGACGCACTACGCGGAGCTGAAGCAGTACGCGCTGAACACCGAGGGCGTCGAAAACGCCTCCTGCGAATTCGACGTCAAGTCGCTCAAGCCCACCTACCGCCTGCTCATCGGCGTACCCGGCAGGTCCAACGCCTTCGCGATAGCGGAACGCCTCGGGCTTGACGGCGGCGTCATTTCGCGCGCAGGCGAGCTTATCTCCGCCGACAACTCCCGCTTCGAGGAGGTCATCTCCAAGCTCGAAACGGCGCGCCAGGCGGCGGAAAAGGAGAAGGAGCACGCCAACGACCTTCTCCGCCAGGCGAGCGCGCGCAAAGCGAAGGCCGAACAGGAATACCTCGGCCTCGAGCGCACGCGCGACGCGCTTCTCAAGGACGCGGAAAAGGAAAAAGAGCGCCTGCTTGACGATTCTCGCAAGGAGGTCGCCGCTATAATGGAGCGCCTCAACAAGCTCGCGCGCGAGCTCGACGACGAGGAGGTCCGCAAAAAGATACTCGATGCGAAGTTAGCGGCCAACACCGGCCTGAACAAGCTCGAAAACGAGATCGCGGAGCGCAAGCCGGTCAACGACCATTACGAGCTGCCGCGGCCGCTGAAAATCGGCGACTCCGTCTTCGTCACCGACGTCAACCGCAACGGCACGGTGCAGTCCCTGCCCGATAAGAGCGGCAAGCTGACCGTCATCGTCGGCAACGTCAAGATGAAAATCGACCAGTCCTCCCTGCGCCTGCTCGAAGGCAGCATGAGCAAACCGAAGAACACCGGCGGCACCTCCGTCGTGCGCGTTGAAACGCCGGCGAAACTCGAAATAGACGTTCGCGGCAAGACCGCGATGGAGGCGGAGATCGAGCTCGATTCCTTCATCGACAGCTGCGTGATGAACAAGGTCAAGAACTTCACGATAATCCACGGCAAAGGCACGGGCGCGCTCCGCGCCGCCGTCGCCGTATATCTGCGCTCGCACAAGGCGGTCAAGAGCTACCGCCCCGGCACCTACGGCGAAGGCGAGCACGGCGTTACCGTCGTCGAGCTCAAATAATTGTCGATAAATGTCGAATGCTATTGATTTTTACGGCTTCGATATGATAAAATTAACAATAATTCAGACTTACAGGTTATAAAAACAATATACAGAAAAAGAAAGGACGATAGTATGAGCAATTGGAAGCTCGTCTTCGAGGACGATTTCAACGAGCCGAAGCTCAACGAAGAGGTCTGGCACAAAGACACCGGACTTATCCGCAACAGAGAACCGCAGTATTACACAAAAGAGGACAGAAACTGCTTCATCGAAGACGGCTGCCTCGTCATTCAGACGCTCCGCGAGGAATACGAGGGAGCGCACTACACCTCCGCAGAGGTAACGACACAATTTTCGCACTCCTGGACCTACGGCCGCTTCGAGATGCGCGCCAAACTCCCCCGCAGCCGCAGCGTATGGCCGGCGTTCTGGACGCTCGGCACGAACATCCACGAGGTCAACTGGCCGCTCTGCGGCGAGATCGACATAATGGAAAAACTCGGCGGCAATCCGCTCCGCGAGAGACAGACGATCGCCACGCTCCACTGGCTTTCCGCCGAGACCGGCGAGCACCGCGAAAGCGGCGGCACCTCCAACGGCGTTTATACCTACGACAGAGAGCTCAGCGAAGACTTCCACATATACGCAGTCGAATGGACGAAGTATAAATTCGTATGGTACTTCGACGACACCGTGATTTTCGAATGCGATATAACCCCCGATATGCAGGGCTCCTTCGACAAGCCGCACTACATCCTGCTGAACACCGCGCTCGAGAACTGGGATGAGAACACCTGCCCCAACGAAGAGACCGACCTGCCGCAGAGATACGTTATAGACTACGTCCGCGTTTATCAGGAGGCGTGACATGAAATACACCAACCTCGTTTTTGAAGACGACTTCAACGGCGCGGATCTCGATCCGCAGGTCTGGACGAAGGAGGTCGGCATGCTCCGCAAGGGCGAGCCGCAGTACTTCACCAACCGCCGCGAAAACTGCTTCGTCGAGAACGGCTGTCTCGTTATACGCACCCTGCGCGAAAACTACGAGGGCGCGGAATACACCTCCGCCAGCGTCATCACCGGACCGCACAAGGTGTGGCTCTACGGCCGCATTGAAATGCGCGCGAAGCTCCCGCGCAGCCGTGCGCTCTGGCCGGCGTTCTGGACTCTCGGCGCCAACTTCTTCGACGGCGTCGACTGGCCCCTCTGCGGCGAGATCGACATTATGGAGATGACCGGCGGAGCCGGCATCCGCGATTGCGAAACGCTCTCCACGGTGCACTGGGAATCCTACGAGAAACGCGGCCACGACCAGTACGGCGGACGTGAGAAGTCCTATATCAACGACCGCCCGCTCTGCGAAGACTTCCACATCTACGCGGTCGAATGGGACGCCGAGGGCATGACCTTCTTCTTCGACGAGCATGAGCTCTACAGAATGGAGATAACTCCGGATATGCAGGGCGCCTTCAATAAGCCGCACTTCATCATCCTCAATACCTCGCTCGAGAATTGGGGACCGGAATCCTGCCCGAACGAAGAAACCGAACTGCCGCAGGATTATATAATCGACTATGTGAGGGTATATCAATAATTATTATTCCGGATAATAGATACAAACGGGGAAAGAGAGGGATATATGCGTAACGAAAGCGAGATCAACAGCGAATTGCTCCGCATAAAAGCGGCTTCCGCCGCCTTTACAAATGAAGCGCTGAACAGAATTCTTTATACATGTGACGATCTGCTCAACTCCGAGCTGCCCGACTGCTTCAAAGAAAAGCTTGCGGATATCGACGTCGAGTGCTGCCGCCTGATATGCAATCGGCTGCTGCTCGATCGTATAGGGAGTTATCTCACTTCGACCGGCAAATCAGACAACTGCTGTTCCTTCTTTGATGTTTATGTCAACTGCTGCCGCACTGTTGAATCGATATGTATGAAAGTAGGGACGTTATTCAGCTACACCGGCTTTGTGCCTCCATGCAACTTGAAGATATCGGCTGAAAAGTGCTGTATGCTTCTTCTCCTCCCGATCGCGCTCGCGCTCGATTACGATCCGGAAAACGATATCCGCCTCGACGTCTCGCGCAGAGGAGACCGACTGGAGCTTGAATACGTCTTCTCAGGCAAGGTGCCTCCCGTTGCGGAGCTCGCGGAGGAATGCAAAAAGACCGACCTCAGCAGCGGACTGTATTTCACCCGTCCGCTTCTCGCGCTCGATCTGACCGAAGCCGCCGCGAATTGCGGCGCATTGCTCTCTGTCGGCAGAAAAGGGCTGGCGCTTTCGCTGCCGATCGCCGAAAGCGGCACGTCGGTCAACTCGACGCCCGAATCCTATATCGATAACCGCTTCTCGCTGCCTTACATCATGCTTTCCGGCATAGTCAGGCGCGAAATATAAAAAACGGCCGCAAAAGCGGCAGAACGGAGACCATTATGGAAATCAAGATCATCGGCAAATCCATCCCGAACATCCCCTGGCAAAACAAGCCCGAGGGATACCCCTTCCCCGTGTGGCGCTATTCCGAGAATCCCATCACTCAGTGGAATCCCGTCGGAAGAGCGAGCCGCATCTTCAACAGCGCCGTTATCCCGAAGGACGGCAAGTTCGTCGGCGTTTTCCGCGCCGACAACCGCGCTATCCTCCCGCAGATACATTTCGGCACCTCCGAGGACGGCATCCATTGGGACATAAATCCGGATTATATCCACTGGAAAGACGAAAACGGCGAGGAGTTCGTTTCCGCCTACGGCTACGATCCGCGCCTTGTTGAAATCGAGGGGACCTATTACATAACCTGGTGCACCGACTTCGGCGGCGGCCCGACCATCGCGGTCGCGAAGACGAACGACTTCAAGGAATACACCCGCCTCGATAACGCCTTCCTCGTGCCGAACCGCAACGGCGTGCTCTTCCCGAGGAAGATCGGCGGCAAGTTCTATATGCTCTCCCGCCCGAGCGACTACGGTCACACCCCCTTCGGCGATATCTATATCAGCGAAAGCCCCGATATGATATATTGGGGCAGACACCGCAAGGTGATGAGCAACAAGGCGTACGGCTGGTGGCAGGATATGAAGATAGGCGCCGGCCCGATACCGATAGAGACCAACCTCGGCTGGCTGACCTTCTATCACGGCGTATGCAACACCTGCAACGGCTACGTTTATTCAATGGGCGTCGCCATACTCGACAAGAACGAGCCGTGGAAGGTGCTTTACAGAGCGTCCGACTACGTTCTCACGCCCGAAATGCCCTATGAAGTCAGCGGTATGGTGCCGAACGTCTGCTTCCCCTGCGCCGCGCTCGCGGACGCCGACACCGGCAGGATCGCGATCTACTACGGCGCGGCGGATACCTACACCGCCCTCGCCTTCACAACCGTCGACGAGGTCTGCCGCTTCGCTATCGAAAACAGCAAGCTCGCGCCGAAAGACGACGAGACCGTGAAATAAAGCGCTGAAAGGAACGGAGGGAAAGCCATGTTTCCGAAAACCCCGCCCATGGGCTTCAACACCTGGAACACCTTCGCCGACAAGATCGACGAATCGCTGATCCGCGAGACCGCCGACGCCATGGTCGATACCGGCCTGCGCGACGCGGGCTACGAATACCTCGTCATAGACGACTGCTGGAGCGAAAGACAGCGCGATCCCGTCACCGGCAAGATACTGCCCGATCACGTCAAGTTCCCGAACGGGATGAAGGCGGTCAGCGACTACGTCCATTCAAAAGGGCTGAAGTTCGGTATGTACTCCTGCATCGGAACGCGCACCTGCGCGGACTTCCCCGGCTCCTTCGACCACGAATTCCTCGACGCCGAGACCTTCGCGGAATACGGCGCGGATTTCCTGAAATACGACACCTGCTACAAGCCCGCCGCCGCGCCCTCCAACCTGCTCTACCGCAGGATGAGCCTGGCGCTGCAGGCGACGGGACGCGACATACTTCTCTCCGCCTGCAACTGGGGCATGGACGGCGTTCACGACTGGATACGCTCCACCGGCGCGGGAATGTTCCGCTCTACCGGCGACATCCACGACTCCTACGAGTGCTACAAGCAGATATTCTTAAGTCAGATAAACAACTTCTCGCATAACGGCGGCGGCTGCTTCAACGACATCGATATGCTGACCGTCGGGATGTACGCGCGCGGCAACGCCGGACTGACCGGCTGCACGGATATCGAATACCGCACCGAGTTCGCGCTCTGGTGCATGTTCGCCTCGCCGCTGATGATCGGCTGCGACGTACGCAGCATGAACGACTTCACCCGCGAGCTGCTGACGAATCCCCGGCTGATACGCATCAACCAGGATCCCGCGTGCCGCCCGCCCTTCATCGCCGTTCACACCGAGAAGGACGAGAACAACGTCTACGTCCGTCTGCTCTCGGATAACGAGATCGCGATTATGTTCACGAATCTCAGCGACGAGGAAGGCATCGGCACCTGGCTCGCCTTCGAGGATATCGGTATCCCCGCCTCCTCCGGCAAGGGTTTGGCGCTGACCGACGCCTTCACCGGCGAGGAGATCGGCGTGCGCAGTGAGTATATGAACGAGCGCGTCGCCCCGCACGACTGCAGAGTTTATCTGGCGAAGATAGTCGACGCGAAAAAGAAACGGACAAAAAAACAAAATAAATATCCCCCCGTAAAACGGGGGGTATTTCATTTTCGGGCATAGCCCTTATAATACTGGCGACGCACAAGTGCGTTTTAGATTGGCCTGCCAGCCATGCATCTGTTACTTACTACCCATAAATGGGTCCCGTGGGT
>JAFRVI010000058.1 GCA_017438525.1 Clostridia bacterium | reverse complement strand
TTCATCGGTTAACCTCTTTTGAACCACGCGACTATCGCGTGGTTTTCCTTTGACAAAAAGACAGCCCCCTCGATTCAAGGGGGCTGTCTGAAGTTTTGCAGTCAGCGGAGCTCCTTCGCAGCAGGGCTCGGGATCACTTCCGCTTACACGCCGGTTGAATATCAGCCGAGCGAGCTTTCGTCAGCGAGCTTCGCAGCGACGCGGAGGATCGCCAGCGCGTCGTCGACCTCGATCTTGCCGTTGCCGTTGATATCGCCTATCGCGATAGCTTCGGGCGTTTCCGCAGCCAGCTTCGCGGCTATGCGGAGCGCGGCGAGCGCATCGTCGACCTCGATCTTACCGTTGCCGGTGAAGTCGCCCTTCTTGACGGGCGGCTCGACGTTCTCGATAATCGTGAAGTCAACGATCAGTTCCTTGCCGCCCTTGGTGATGATGAGGGTGTATTCGCCGGCTTCTTCGATCTTGTGGCCGAGCTCTATGGGCTCGTCGTTCAGGGTCGCTTCGGCGTCCTCGGGGGACCAGCTGAGCTCGTAGCCGACGGCGTATTCGCCGTTATTATTAACGTTCGCGGTAAGCTCGATCGCACCGGTGGTGGTAAAGTTGACGGTGGTGGACTTGTCGCCGTTGGTAACGACCAGCGTATGATCGCCGTTCTTGACAACGGGGTTGCCGTAGATCAGGAACTCACCGTCGAGCATCGCGGCGCCGACGTCCCAATCGGGAATGAGCTCCTGCTCGGAAATGTCAAAGCTCTGACCCTCGGTGATGTTGGAGATGACGGGAGCGGTCCAGGTGCCGTTGGTCGGATCCTTGTAGGCGTGGATGCCGGTGACGTAAACTTCAAGGCCCTGCTTGATGAAACCGTCGAAGCGGATGATGTAGAAGTAGATCTTCGCAAGGTCAATCTCCTGGCCGTGAGTCCAGTCATCGTAGAACTCGAAGTACTCCCAGGGCAGATAAATCCAGCCGGATCCGTTGGCGGGGATCGGGATATCGACGGTGGCGCGCTCAAAGAGCGGGCTGACGGTGCAGTTGGAGACCGCGACGCGCATCGTGCACTTCTGGACGAGGTTCATATCGTTGACGCCTACCCAGAGGCAGAGGCCGGCGGTGCCGGTCAGGTCGCCGATAAGGGTGTTTCCGGGAGGATTGGTGGAGTTGTCGATCAGGATCGGAAGGACGCCGCCGAAGTCACGGGTCATCGCCTTGAACTGCATCATGCCGTGCTGGTCGGCGGTCTCGGAGCCCATATCGACCTGCGCGGTCATCTTGAGCGCCTGATCGTAACCCTCCGGCAATTTCGGGAAGGTCTTATCCAGCTCATAAATCACGTTATCGGTACGGTCGCCGTTCGCTCTTTGGAATTCGCGGATGGTGTAGTCTTCAAAGCTGTAGATGGAGGTAACGGTGGAGCCCGGCTTTATCGGAATGAGGCCGGAAATAGCGGCCTGCAGCGCGGCTATCTGCTCTTCCGCCTCGGCCTGCTTCGGACCCTTCTGAAGGAGAGCGTCCGCCTTCTCGATCTCTTCGGCAAGCGTCATATACGTGCGCTGAACGAGGTTGCCGCGCCAGTAGGTCTTGGCGCTCTTGGTCAGAGCGTCAAGCAGTTTGATGGTCGGCTCATCGGCGAGGTCGCCGAGCAGAGTCAGGTTGTTGACCGCAGTATTGAGCTTGTCAAGAGCTTCGTCGACCTCTTCCTGAGTAACGCCGTATTTGCCGAGCAGGCCTTTGGCTTCCTCAAGGGCTTCGTCGACTCTGTTAAGAGAAATGTAATAATACTTCGATCTGTCGAGACCGGCCATATACTCTTCAACTTGGTTGATTCTCGCCTCGAAAGAGTAGAAATCGGCGGAGGAAATGCTCCACTCGAAGCCGGTCAGGTCGGCGATGTAGTAGATACCGCTGACGTTTTCAAAGTAGATATAGATGGTGTCGATATCGTCGATATGATCGAAGATATCCTCTTCGCCGTAAACGTCGTAGAAGTTCGTCCACGCGACGCCGACGTAGCCCTGCTGCGCGGGCAGCTCAACGGCGGTCTCTTCGCACTCGAAATAGATCTCCTCGGAGGAAACGCCGAGGCCGATGCGGCACGCCTGCGGTGTTTCGAGACTGTCATCCCACTTGACCCAGAAGCGGATGCCGGCGGCTTCGCTCAGCGGCTCCGAGCCCTCTTTAAGCTCAAAGGGATTCTTTATCGCGCCGTCTTCGGTGGCGTTGGTGAAGAGACTCCAGCCGTAGGTCGGCGGGCCGTCATCGGCCTGCGCGAAGACCATGACCGACTGCTCTTTCGTATTGGGATAAATATCGGTCTCGACCGCGGCGGTGTCAAGGCAGACGCCGCCGTCTTCCATCGCTTCAAAATCGGCGTCTTCCCAGACTTCAAAGCCGGCGAGCTTGACGCTCTTCATTTCGGCCTTGAACATGGGCTTCAGATCGCGGATCGCGAGCTTAAGTTCTCTCGCCATCGCGTCGACCTGCTTCTGAGTGTACTGATCGGCGTTCTGGAACATCTCGTAAGCTTCCAGATAGACCTCGGTCGCGGCGGCGTAGCTCTCTTCGGTATAGGCCTCGGGATCGAGGGAATCGAAGATCTCGCACTGCTCTTCAAGCTCGTCGACGTGGATACGGGTGTCAAAGTACATACGCCAGTCGCCGACGCTGATGACGTCTCCGGACTGCATGTTACTGAAGCGGAGCTGGATACCGTTGATGTACGGGATCTTGCTCTGCGGGATCGCGCACTTGGAAATCGGGAAATGGTACTTGTCGTGAGGATAATTCTCAGGCTCATCCTCCTTAGCTCCTCTGTACCAGTTGATACCCTCGTCGTCGGTGCTCCACCAGTCGCACTGGAAGAAGTCGGTCTTGAAATCGAAGTAGACGTAGCCGTCTTCGTCGGGTCTTACGCCGTCGCACTCATAGACGAACGCCTTGGGCGCGCCGTTGGGGTACTGGGCCATATCGGTAGTGCCGTTGTCACTCGTGGTGTAGGCCGGGCCCCTGGTGGGGATGGAGAACAGCTGGATCTTGATGCTGCCGTCATAGTGTCCGCCGTTGACGCCGGTCCAGAAGCAGAAGCCGGCCATATCCTCGAACGTGGTGGTCCATACGATATTGCCGTCCGCGTCGAGCTGGTTGCCCAGGAAGTCCTTGCCGCCCAGGGTCATATTCGCGCCCCAGATGCAGGAATTCAACGGACTGTTGCCGTTGGTGTTCCAACTGTTGTTCTCATTGTTCTTAAGTTCCATCGTGGCGGCCACCATGCCGCCCCACTGGTCGGGGGACGTGCAGGTGAACGTCGCGACCTTGTCGACTCCGTCCGGCTTGTAGTCGGTGCTGAAACCGGTGAAGTTGCCGCTGGAAGTCCAGGCCTTCTGCATATCCGCTTCCGTGAAAGCGGTGAAGCCGGGGATGGAAGTGTATTCATAATACTCATAGAATACAGCTCCGGCACCCAGCACGCCGCCGAAGATGGTCGTTGCGCCGAACGCGGTCAGCGCGAACATCACGGCAAGCAGCATTGAAAGTGTCTTTTTCATAATGTTTTCTCCTCCTGTAATTAATATAACTGTTTTTTGTGCGCACATTGTACGGGCAATTCGCGCACCCGATACGTATGCACAGTATCAGCATTGTATTTTAACACGTTTGAGACGCGCGTTTCTTGTCGTATTGTGATATTATTACGGTTGTGTGATATTTCCGTAATTTTTTTATGAAATAGTTATCCGGCGGCTCTGTCATTCCGAGGAGCCGGCGAAGCCGCCGCGATTCTGTTATTCCGAGGAGCCGCAGGCGACGAGGAATCCCCTTCCCTATGCAGACGGCTGCGAACGGCGGGGGATCCCTCGGGCTTCGCCCTCGGGATGACAGAACACGCAGAGTGTCTGTCATCCTGAGCGGAGGCGAAGCCGGAGCCGAAGGATCTTAAAGACGAGGCCTCGTTAAAAACAAAAGTGTGTATTCGGAGCGGACGGTAATGCTCATACTCCGAATACACACTTTTTCTTTTATTATGCCGTTTCCGACAAGATCCTTCGACTGCGCGGGCTTCGCCCGCTTCGCTCAGGATGACATACGACAACGTGAGATCCTTCGACTTCGTGACGCTGACGCGTCACTTCGCTCAGGATGACATACGCTCTGCTGACGGCGGGGGATCCTTCGGCGCGCTGCGCCTCAGGATGACACGAACACGGCGTTGGTGAGTGAATGCGCGGGCGTATTACGCCTCGATAAACCTCTGCATCTTCGCCAGGACCGCCTGCGCTTCGGCGTCGGCGGCTTCGGCGGAGTCCGCCTTCGCGCTGACGTAGACCTTCAGCTTCGGCTCGGTGCCGGACGGGCGGACGGTCAGCCGCGCCTTCGAGTCGGTGAAGGAAAGCACCTTCGACGGCGGCAGGCCTTCGATGCCGTTCGAGTAGTCCTTGGCGAGCGGCGTTTCGCCCTCGTGGAGCGTGATGCCCTCTTTCGCCAGACGCGCGATTATCGCGTCCATCTGCGCCTTGCCGGTGATGCCCTCGAAGACGAAGGTCTTGAGCGTTTCTCTGTAGTATCCGTATTTCTCATAAAGCTCGGCGAGCCGGTCGAGAAGCGACTTGCCCTGCCTGTGATAGAAGGCGGTCATCTCGCATATCAGCAGCGAGGCGACGACGGCGTCCTTGTCGCGGACGTAGCCGCCGGGGAGGTAGCCGTAGCTCTCCTCGAAGCCGAAGACGTAGCGGTCGCCCTCGCCCGCGGCTTCAAGGCGGCCTATCTCTTCGCCGATATACTTGAAGCCGGTCAGCAGCTCCTTGACCGTCGCGCCGTGGTCGGCGGCGACGACCTGCGCCATGGGGGTGGAAACTATCGTGGTGACGATCTCGGGGCGCTCGGGCATCCTGCCCGCCGCTTCGCGCCTGCCGAGGATATAGTCGATGAGCAGAATGCCCATCTGGTTGCCGTTGATGAGGGTGAAATCTCCGCTGCCGTCCGGCACCGCGGAGCCGACGCGGTCGCTGTCCGGATCGGTGGCGAGCACGAGGTCGGCGCCTTCGCGCTTCGCCTTCGCGACCGCGAGGGAGAGCGCCGCCGCTTCCTCCGGGTTGGGGTAGGTGCAGGTCGGGAAGTCGCCGTCCGGCTGCTCCTGCTCCGGCACGACGGAGACGTTCGTGAAGCCGGCGCGCGCGAGCACGCGGCGGACGGGCTTGTTGCCCGCGCCGTTCAGGGGCGTGTAGACTATCTTCAGGTCGCCGCCGACTCCCGTCGAGCAGGCGAAAACGGCGTCGTCGTACGCCTTTATCACGTCGTCGCCGATATAGGTGACGCGTCCGTCCGCAACCGCGGCTTCGAAGTCCGCCGCCGGTACGGCGAAGGGGTCGTCGTATTCGCAGATGCGGGCGTAGATCGCGTCCGCCGCCGCGTTGGTTATCTGGCAGCCGTCCGCGCCGTAGACCTTGTAGCCGTTATACTCGGCGGGGTTGTGGGAGGCGGTTATGACCACGCCGCCGCTGCATTTCAGCTCCCTTACCGCGAAGGAGAGCATCGGGGTGGGCATCAGCTCGGAGTACATATATACGCGCACGCCCTTCGCGGCGAGGGTCGCCGCCGCTTCGCGCGTGAACTCCGCCGAGCCGTTGCGCGAGTCGTGCGCTATCGCGCAGGAAGCGCCCGCGCCGAACTCCGCGAGCAGATAGTCCGCGAGCCCCGCGGTCGCCCTGCGCACCGTGTATACGTTCATCCTGTTCGTGCCGGCGCCGAGCTTGCCGCGCAGGCCGCCCGTGCCGAACTCCAGGTGCTTGTAGAATCTGTCTTCAATGGCTTTTTCGTCGCCGGCGACGGCGAGCAGCTCTTCCTTCAGCGCGCCGGAGCACTCCGATTTCCACTGTTCGTAAAGCTTGTTGATTTCCATTTGCGTCACCCTTTCGTGTTTACAAGGGTTATTCTACCACGATGATATGAGATTTTCAACAAAAAAATCCGTTTTGTTGTTGTGAGTTGCGGCGGGAGGTGTTATAATAGGATGTTATTATGGAGATTTCCGGAGGTGCGCCCCGTGAAAACACTGCTCATTGACGGCAACAGTCTGCTGAACCGCGCGTTCTACGGCATACGCCCGCTTTCCACGAAGGACGGCGTGCCGACGAACGGCGTATTCGGCTTCATGAACATACTCTTCAAGCTGCTCGCCGACGTCGCGCCCGAACGCGCCTGCGTCGCCTTCGACCTGAAGCAGCCGACCTTCCGCCACAAGATGTACGCCGAATACAAGGCGGGGCGGCATCCGACTCCGGACGAGCTGCTCGCGCAGTTCCCGGTTCTCAAAGAGCTGCTCGACGCCTACGGTATCCCGCGCCGCGAGGTACCCGGCTACGAGGCGGACGACATAATCGGCACGCTCGCCGACAAGCTCGGCGGCGAGGTCTTCATCGCCACGGGCGACCGCGACTCCTTCCAGCTCGTCAGCGGCCGCGTGACCGTGCTCCTCGCCGGAGCGAAGGTCGCCGGCGGCGAGACGATGCGCTGCGACCCCGCGAAGATAAACGAGCTTTACGGCGTCGAGCCGAAGCAGCTACGCGACGTCAAGGGGCTGATGGGCGACAGCTCCGACAACATCCCCGGCGTCAAGGGAGTCGGCGAAAAGACCGCCTGCGACCTGATACGCCGCTACTCCGACCTCGAGGGCGTCTACGCCAATATCGACGAGCAGAAGGGCGCCCTGCGCGAGAAGCTCGAACGCGACCGCGACGTCGCCTTCATGAGCCGCGAGCTCGGCACGATCTGCCTCGAAGCGCCGGTCGAATACGACCCCGACGCGTATCTGATAAAGCCCTACGACCCCGCAACGCTCGCCGCCGCGCTGAAGAAATACGAGCTCGAGAAGTTCATCGACAAGCTCGGACTGCAGAACGCCGCTCCCGCAGAAGCCGCCCCCGCCGCGCCCGCTCCGGAAGCGGAGGAAGCCGACGCCGGCGCCTTCGCCGCCGCGCTCGCCGCGCGCGAAAGCGCGGACGTTTATCTCGATTTCACCGCCGGCGAGGCCGCGCTCTGCGGCGGAACGCCGCTGATATGCCGCGACCTTGACGGCGCGGTCCGCGCGCTCTCCGCATACTCCGGACGGCTGCGCGTCAACGATTACAAACGCCTCTGCCGCGCCTGCGCGGAGCTTTCGCTCCCCGCGCCGCGCGCGGAGTTCTGCGCCGCGATAGGCGGCTACCTGCTGCGCCCCGACCGCAGCGACTACTCCGTCTTCGCGCTCGCGCGGCTGCTCGGACTTCCCCGCGCCGCGAAGGAGGACTCCGCGGCCGCCGCCTCCCTGCTCCCCGCCGTCTGCGACGCCGAGGCCGCCGAGCTTGAAGCCGACGGCATGACCGCGCTGATGCGCGATATGGAGCTTCCGCTCGCCCGCGTGCTGACCGATATGGAGCGCGCCGGCTTCACCGTCGACGTCGCGGGGCTGAAGGCCTTCGGCGCGGAGCTTTCCGCGCGCGCGGAGGCGATACAGGCGGAGATATACCGCCTCGCCGGCTGTGAATTCAACGTCAACTCCCCGAAGCAGCTCGGCGACGTGCTCTTCAACAAGCTCGGCCTGCGCGGCGGAAAGAAGACGAAGACCGGCTGGTCCACCGACGCCGAAACGCTCGGCAAGCTGCGCGGCGAAAGCGAGATAGTCGACCTCGTGCTCGAATACCGCACGCTGACGAAGCTCGTCAGCACCTACGTAAACGGCCTTTCCGAAGCCGCCGGCGAGGACGGGCGCGTGCACACCACTTTCCTGCAGACCGAAACGCGCACGGGGCGCATTTCCTCGCGCGAGCCGAACCTGCAGAACATCCCCGTCCGCACCGAGCTGGGCAGCAATATGCGCCGCTTCTTCCGCGCCGCGGACGGCTGCGTGCTCGTCGACGCCGACTACTCGCAGATCGAGCTGCGCCTGCTCGCAGCCCTCTCCGGCGACGAAAACATGATCGCCGCCTTCCTCTCCGGCAACGACTTCCACCGCGAGACCGCCGCCCGCGTCTTCGGCCTCCCCGCCGATATGGTAACACCCGAGATACGCGGCCGCGCGAAAGCGATAAACTTCGGCATCGTCTACGGAATGGGCGCGTTCACGCTGTCAAAAGACCTCAAAATAAGCGTCTATGACGCGAAGAAATATATCGAGAACTACTTCGCCACCTACCCGAAGGTGCGCGAGTGGCTGGACGCGAGCGTCGCCTCCGCGAAGGAGAGCGGCTACGCCCGCACCGCCCTCGGCCGCCGCAGACGGCTGGAGGGAATCAACGGCACCAACGCCGTCATGCGCAACTTCGAGGAGCGCGTGGCGATGAATATGCCCGTTCAGGGCACCGCCGCCGACGTCATCAAGCTCGCGATGGTCAACACCGCGAAGAAGCTCCGCGAAGGCGGCTTCAAGGCGCGGCTGATACTCCAGGTGCACGACGAGCTCATAGTCGAGGCGCCCGAGGCGGAGGCCGACGCCGTCGGCAAGCTTCTCAAAGAGGAAATGGAAAACGCCTATAAATGCGCCGTGCCGCTGATCGCCGAGGTCGGCGCGGGAAAGACGTGGTATGAGGCGAAATGACGCTTTGCGTCATTTCGCAACTGCGCCGCAGGCGCAATACCACTGTCGCGAAGCGATAATATCACTGTCGCGAAGCGATAATATCACTGCGCCGCAGGCGCAATATCACTCCCGGGCAAAGCGAGGGACAGTCCGTATGACCGGTTCTTCAAACCTCACCATCACACCCTTCACAAAGGACGATATCGACGCGATACTCGAGGCCGAGCGCGTCTGCTTCACCCACCCCTGGACGCGGGAGGACTTCACCGCCGCGCTCGACTGCGGCTACGTCTGCCTCGCCGCGCGCGAAAGCGGCGCGCTCGCCGGATACGCGGTCGCGATGGCGGTCGCGGACGAGGCGACGGTCGCGAACGTAGCCGTCCTGCCGGAGTTCCGCAGGCGCGGCGCCGCGAAGGCGCTGCTGGCCGCTTCCCTCGCCGCCTGCCGTGAACGCGGCGCGGCGGTCTGCTTCCTCGAGGTGCGCGAATCCAACAAAGCGGCGCGGAAGCTTTACGAGAGCTTCGGCTTCACCGAGATCGCGGTGCGCCGCGGCTACTACGACTCCCCCGTCGAGGACGCGGTCATTATGAAAAAGGAGCTGAGCGAATGAGAATACTCGCGATAGAGACCTCCTGCGACGAGACCTCCGCCGCCGTCACCGACGGGCGCGAAGTGATTTCCAACGTCGTTTCAACACAAATAAGCGTACACCGCGTTTACGGCGGCGTAGTGCCCGAGATCGCCTCGCGGCTGCACATCGAATCGGTCGTGCCGGTAACGGAGCAGGCGCTGCGCGAAGCCGGAATGACCTACTCCGGCGTCGACGCTGTCGCGGTCACAAACCGCCCCGGCCTCATCGGCGCGCTGCTGGTCGGAGTCAACTTCGCCAAAGGGCTCGCCGCCGCGCTCGGCAAGCCGCTTATCCCCGTTCACCACATGCGCGGCCACATCGCCGCCAACTATATAACCCACCCCGAGCTCGAGCCGCCCTTCCTCTGCCTGACGGTCTCCGGAGGACACACCAACCTCGTCGCCGTCCGCGGATACACGGAGTTCGAAACGCTCGAGCGCACGCGCGACGACGCGGCGGGCGAGGCGTTCGACAAGGCCGCGCGCGTCCTCGGGCTGCCCTATCCCGGCGGCGCGGAGATGGATAAGCTCGCCTCCGCCGGCAACCCCGACGCGTATAAGTTCACCGCGCCGGTGGTGCACGATAATCCGCTCGACTTCTCGTTTTCCGGAATAAAGACCGCCGTGGTCAACCTCGCGCACCACGCGGAGCAGACGGGCGAAACGCTCTGCGTTCCCGACGTCGCCGCCTCCTTCACGAAGACGGTGGTAGGCGCGCTGACCGAGCACGCGGAGGCGGCGCTGGAGCAGTACGGCTTCGGCACGCTCTGCCTCGCGGGCGGCGTCGCCGCGAACTCCCACCTGCGCGCCTCGCTCGCTCAAATGGCGCAGCGCCGCGGAGTGCGCCTTCTCGCGCCCGCGCCCGAGCTGTGCGGAGACAACGCCGCGATGATCGGCGTGCAGGCGGCGTTCGAATACGCCGCCGGCGTACGCGGCGATATGACGCTCAACGCCGAAGCGACCGCGGAGCTTTGATATAAAAAGAACGGACGCCTGAAAGACGTCCGTTAAGGCACAGGGCGCTGTTTAAGAGGGTAAAAACTCCGCCCCGGCGGTTCATATCCGCACTTATTATTTTAACCCGGCATAATAACGGCCTACAAACGTTTCGCGGGTTTTTGCGAAAAAAGGAGAATTTTTTATGAAATACGTCGTCGTGCTCGGCGACGGGATGGCCGACCGTCCCGTGCCCGAGCTTGAAAACAAAACGCCGCTGCAGGCGGCGCACAAGCCGAATATCGACTCGCTCGCCCGTTTCAGCGAGCTGGGCATGGTGCAGACGGTTCCTGCCGGCATGAAGCCGGGCAGCGACACCGCCAACCTCGCCGCAATGGGCTACGACCCGCGCTTCTGCTACACCGGACGCTCGCCGCTCGAAGCGGTCAGCATGGGCATAAAGCTGAAGGACACCGACGTGACCTACCGCTGCAACCTCGTGACGCTCGCCGGAGGCGGCGTCGGCGAAGGCGTTATGGCCGACTACTCCGCGGGTGAGATAACCACCGCGGAAAGCCGCGAGCTCGTCAGCTTCCTCTCCGAAAAGCTGAGCGAGGACGGCTTCGTGCTCTACCCCGGGATCAGCTACCGCCACTGCCTCGTCTGGAACGGCGGATCGACCGACGTCACCCTGACTCCGCCGCACGACATACTCGGCAAGAACACCGCCGCCTATCTGCCGAAGGGCGAAGGCGCCGAGCGCCTGCTGAAGCTGATGCGCGACAGCGCGGAGCTGCTGCGCGATCACCCCGTCAACGCCGCGCGCCGCGCCGCCGGAAAGAACACCGCCGACTCCCTCTGGATCTGGGGCGAGGGAACAAAGCCCGCGATCCCCGACTTCCGCGCGCTGCGCGGGCTGAAGGGCGCGGTCATCTCCGCGGTCGACCTGCTGAAAGGCATCGGTATCAGCGGCGGCATGGAGAGCATCGACGTCGAGGGCGCGACCGGCACGCTGACCACCAACTTCAGCGGCAAGGCGGAGGCGGCGATAGACGCCTTCAGACGCGGCGCCGACTACGTTTTCATTCACATGGAGGCGCCGGACGAGTGCGGACATCAGGCGGATATCGAAGGCAAGGTGCGCTCGATAGAGCTGATCGACGAAAAGGTCGTCGGGCGGCTGCTGCGCGAGCTGCCGGAGGTCTGCGGCGAGTTCAGCATGCTCGTCATGCCTGACCACCCCACGCCGATAAGCATCCGCACCCATTGCTCCGACCCCGTGCCGTTCATGATCTACCGCAGCGGCCGCGATATCGGCAACGGCGCCGACCGTTACGACGAGGACTCCGCCGCGAAGACCGGGCTTTTCGTGCCGTCCGGCGCGGAGCTGACGGAGCGGTTTTTGAGCGAATAGTGACGAGCGAAAAAGGAATAGTTAAGGAAGAAGCCGCGCCCGTGAATGCCTTCACGGGCGCGGCTTGAACGTATTTCCGATAAAGCGGCGGTCACAGCGATTCCGGCGGCGCCAGTTTCGCGGCGACGCGCAGGATCGCGAGCGCGTCGTCGACCTCGATCTTGCCGTTGCCGTCGATGTCGCCGATCACAAGATCGTCGCCCGTCGCCTCGGCGAGCTTCGCGGCTATGCGGAGCGCAGCAAGGGCGTCGTCGACCTCGATCTTACCGTTGCCGTTGAAGTCGCCCTTCATGAAACCGCCTTCCGTCCACTTGGCATAAAGTATTATGTCGGCGGTAACGGGTTTGGAAAAGTCATAGCTGATCGTGCAAGCGGGATCCGTGTACCAGCCGCAGAATGTGTGGCCGTACGCGATCGGATCCTCTGGTCTGACGGCACAATCGCCGTTTGCCACATACTGCGCCGGAGGCGCCGCCCCGAATACGTCGTCAGCGAAGGAAACCTTGCGGCGCAGGTTGGAATCGAAGGTGATCCAAAGCTCCAGCTTGTTTGCCGCCGGCGTCGCAACAGTGTAGGAATACAGCCCGATTTCATTGCCGTTGACCATTATCCTGATCGAGTCTGTATCTCTCGGGAAGGCGTATCCTTTCTCGGCGGTGATATACATATGCAAGAAATGGCTGTGGCTGCTGTTATCGTAGATAACTTCGCCGTATGGCAGGTAGTCCCACATTACGTCGTTATGGTATTCAGTGTTGTATTCGGGATCCTCCATATAGATGTCGTTCGCCGAGTAGTAGTGCGCGCCGGCGGGATATGCCGGCGTATAGTCGGGTATCTCCCCAACCACCGGCTCGTCGATGTCGAACTGAACGTAGTCGATCGGTTCGGCGGCAGTCGCCCATTTGGTGTAGAAGAAAAGACACTCGGTGCCGGCCGTATTCATATAGTCGAACGCATAGATGCCCGCGCCATCCCACTGCACCATACTGGTTGTGATGATCTTGCCCGAAGTATCACAGAGTTCAAGACTGCTCAAGCTCCGCGGGACGTTGAAATAGTATCCGTCAATCGGCTGCAGCACGACCAAGAGACCGTACTGCCGTCCCGTCTGCAGCTTCGTGTATTCGCTCAGACGGGTATAGTCGGTAT
>JAFRVI010000057.1 GCA_017438525.1 Clostridia bacterium | reverse complement strand
TTCTTGCCGAGCAGGCCGTATTCACGGGCCTGGTCAATGGCTATCTGCAGGCGCTGGACGGCGATGGGGTACTCGGCGCGGACGTAGATGAAGCCCTTGTCGGCTCCGATCGCGTAGCCGCAGATCGCCATGCCTTCGATAACGCAGTGGGGGTCGCCTTCGAGGACGGAGCGGTCCATGAACGCGCCCGGGTCGCCTTCGTCGGCGTTGCAGACGACGTACTTCTGCGGCGCCTGAACGGGCGCGCAGAGCGACCACTTTCTGCCGGTCGGGAAGCCGCCGCCGCCTCTGCCGCGGAGTCCGGAATCGCTGACGCACTTGATGACGTCGTCGGGGGTCATCTCGGTGAGGACCTTGCCGAGGGCGGCGTAGCCGTCCATGGCGATGTATTCGTCGATGTTTTCGGGGTCGATGACTCCGCAGTTTCTCAGCACGACGCGCTCCTGCGATTTGTAGAAGGCGGTGTCGCTGAGGGCGACGTCCTTCATGATCTCCTCGGCCTTGCCGGTGTCGTTGTAGACGAGTCTTTCGACGGGTCTGCCCTTGAGCAGATGCTCGGTCACGATCTCCTCGACGTCTTCCGCCGCAACGCGGCTGTAGAAGGTGCCGTCCGGATAGACGATGACGACCGGGCCGAGGGAGCAGAGTCCGAAGCAGCCGGTCTGTACGAGCTTGATCTCGTCGGAAAGGCCGTTCTTCTTTATGCTTTCCTCAAACGCTTCGCGAACCGCTTTGCTTCCGGAGGACGTACAGCCCGTTCCGCCGCAGACCAATACCTGTGCACGAATCATAGTGTATATCATCCTTTCTTAAAATACGGGTTTGATTATTCCGGCATCCGCCGGAGCCGGCGCGTCAGAGCTGGTGCGCCGCTATCGTGTATTCGGTGACGGGTTTGCCGCCCTTGAGGTGCTCTTCGACGACGCGCTTCGCCTTTTCGGCGGTCATCTTGACGTAGGTGATCTTCTCCTTGTCGCCCTCGAAGACTTCGACGACGGGCTCGAACTGGCAGATGCCGATGCAGCCGGTCTGGATGACGGATACCTTGTCGCTGAGGCCCTCCTTGTTGACCTCCTCGACGAAGGCGTTGAGCACGGGGCGCGCTCCGGCGGCGATGCCGCAGGTGGCCATGCCGACTACGACGCGGATATCCGCGACTCCGTCGCGCAGTACGACCTTGTCCTTCATCTTGTCTCTGATCGCTTTGAGTTCTTCCAATGACTTCATAGCTTTTTTCCTTTCTGAATGATTTATGCCGTCGGTTCTCCGGCGTACTGCTCGCGCAGACTGCCTTCGATCCATTTTATGACCTCGTAGCTGTTGAGGGGGATATCCTCCCCGAGAACTTCGCGCAGCTCCCGCGTGTCGAGCTCGACGGCTCCACCGCCGGGCAGGGAGTGGCGAAAGAGGAAATCCGTGTCGGGATGCCCCTGTATCAGCGTCGTGACGCTGGAAACGAGGTCTCCCGTCGGAGTGAAATCGATGTGGTTTTTGAAGAAGCTCGCCCTGACGACCGTGCCGTGATCGTCGGGGAAGTCCTCCTCGCAGCGGGACTCGACCGAAAGCTCTCCGCCCGTCTGCTCCGCCGCCAGCTTCAGCAGGGGAAGCCCCATACCGACCTTGCGGGTCGTGCGGCTCGTGCAGAAGGGGTCGGTCACGACGGCGACCGTCTCCGGCTTCATTCCGCAGCCGTCGTCGGTTATCGTCAGCACGAGGACGTCGTCGGTTTCGTCGATCTCGATCTCGGTCAGCGACGCGCCGGCCTTGACGGAGTTCTCCGCTATATCGAGTACGTTGAGTGAAAGCTCCTTCATTTGTGACGCTCCAGAAGCTCGAAGAGGCGCTGTCGGACGAGCGCGCCGCTGTACGGCTGATCGTCGAGCTCAAAATATTCGCGTTTCTCCTTGACGTCCCAGAGGTAGTGGGCGTCGGAGCTTACGATGATATGCTTGCTTTCGAGGTGATGGAGCCGCGTGAGCTCTTCGACCTTCTCCGGGCGGTTTATCTCCACGCAGGCGAAGTCGGGCTCCGGCGGCAGC
Source organism: Clostridia bacterium (assembly GCA_017438525.1). Classification (NCBI taxonomy): domain Bacteria; kingdom Bacillati; phylum Bacillota; class Clostridia; species Clostridia bacterium. The sequence continues at coordinate 48,117 of JAFRVI010000057.1, read as the reverse complement.
GTCCCCAGCACGGCGAGTATGCCGTTCGCCTCGCGGTCGATATGCGCCGGGTAGCAGAGCGCGCCGTATTCGCGGGCGAGGGGAAGCGTTTCTTCTATCGTTATATCGGTCGCGTTGGAGAGGAAGAACTCCTCCGTGCCGACCGTCTCGTCGTTTTCGTTCACGATGAACTGATCGCCGAATATGTCCGTGCGGTTGGGGATGCGCGGCTTGCGCGAGGCCACCAGTTTGTCGAACTCCAGCGCGGCCTCGAGCTCGCGGAAGAGGAAGACGGCGTGGATGTCCTCGGCGGTCGTCAGCTCCATGCCGGCGATCGGCACTATGCCGTACCGCTTCGCCGCCGCGAAGAAGGCGGGGCAGTTGCGGCTTGTGTTGTGGTCGGTCAGCGCCATTATGTTCAGCCCGTTCAGCACACCCATCCCGATCAGGTTGCCCGGCGTGCATTCGTTATCGGCGCAGGGCGAGAGGCAGGAGTGCATATGCAGGTCGTAATAATAGCGGTTCATATCAGTTCGTTCAGCTTGCAGGCCGCGGCGTATGCGCCACAGGGGGCTGAAAGCACGTTGACTCCCTTCGCCTCGGCGGTGGCGGAGACCTTTTCGTCGAGCTCCACGCCTTCGGCGAGTATCACGCAGGCGGCGTCCGCGAGGGAGGCGACGGCGACGATGTTGATGTTGGACATTATCGTTATCCACGCGTCGCCGGTGGTCGCTCTGCCCATCACCCAGCTCAGAAGGTCGCCGATATAGGCGCCGGTGATCTCTCTGTCGCCGTCGGGCAGCGTTATCGGGGCGAAGCCGCTTTTTTCGGAAAACTCTTTAACAGTCATATCGCAGTCCTTTCGGATCAGTCGAACGAGTGGAAATCGTCGGGCAGGGAGGGCTTGTCGGCTTCGGCGCATTCGGCGCAGTTCCCGCCGCAGAGCATATTCTCGAGCTGCGCGACGCGCAGGTTGACGCAGCTTTCCTTCGTCGTCTTGCCTTTGACGACGTCCTCCGCGAAGGCGCGGCAGGTGGGCGCTCCGCAGGCGCCGCAGTCGATGCCCGGCAGCTCCTCGCGGAGCTTCTGGATATCCGCCATCATACGCAGGGACTTGGCCATGTCGTTGCTCAGGCGGGAGATCGGGCGGTACTTCGGCAGGTCGTTGAAGAGGTAGCCGTCGGGGATGTACTTCTCGCCGTTCTTGCCGATGAAGTTGCGCGAAACGGGCAGGTAGCGGCGCAGCGTCTGCAGACGCGCCTTCGCGATGAAGGGGTTCTGCATCGTCAGAACGCCGCCGACGCAGCCGCCGGTGCAGGCGTTCAGCTCTATGAACTCGAGCGGGGGGATGTTGCCGTTCTCGATCTGGTCGAGGATGCGGATGACGTTGTCGATCCCGTCCGCCGCGAGGTAGTTGTCGTTGAAAAGGGCGGTCGCTTCGCCGCCGGTGGACGCCCAGCCGATACCGATCATGCCGGATTCGGAAAGCTGGTCGGTGTTTTTAGAGTGCTTCATCTCGTTGATGAGCAGGAAGTATATGTCGCTGATGGAGACGACCGCGTCGACGGCGCTCTTGTAGTCCGCGAAGCCGTTTTTGACGTAGCTCGCCTTCGCCGGACAGGGGGAGATGAAGCAGACGCCGATCTCCTCGTCCTTCAGCTCGGGGTGGCTCTTCTTGGCGCGTTCCCTTGCGAGACGCGCGGCGACCTCCATCGGCGGGAGCAGGTGGATGATGCTGTCCTTCAGCGAGGGGAAGCGCAGCCCGATAAGGCGCAGCACGACGGGGCAGGCGGAGCTGATGGCGGGCTTCTTGACGCCCTCCGTCTGCAGGTACTGCCGCGTGTAGGCGGAGACGAGCTCCGCGGCGGCGGCGACCTCGAAGACGTCGTCGAAGCCGATCTTCAGCAGTCCGTCGAGGACGTAGTCGACGTCGTCGAGGTTGTCGAACTGCCCGTAGAGCGTCGGCGCGGGCAGCGCGATCTTCCACTTGAAGCCGTCCATCGCGTCCAGCTTGGAGCAGACGGCTTTCTTCGCCTTGTTGGGGCAGACGCGTATGCATTCGCCGCAGTCGATGCAGCGTTCCTGGTTGATGACGGCGTGGCCGTCCTTGATGCGTATCGCTTCGGTAGGGCAGTGCTTGAGGCAGGTCGTGCATCCGTTGCACTTCTCGACCTCGAGGCATACCGAATGTTCGTATTCGTTCATACCGCACTGCTCCTTTCCTGAAGTAATTATTGAATCAACCTATGTTGACTCTCATGGTGATCGTTGTTCCCTTGCCGAGCTCGGTGTCGATCTCCATCGAGTCGGTGTAGCGTTTCATGTTTGGCAGCCCCATGCCGGCGCCGAAGCCGAGCGAACGAATGCTGTCCGAAGCGGTGGAGTATCCCTCCTGCATCGCGAGGTCTATATCCGCGATGCCGGGGCCGTTGTCGGAAAGCACTATCTCGACGGCTTCCGGCGAAACGGTCACGTCCGCGGCTCCGCCGTGGGCGTGGATTACCATGTTGATCTCGCCTTCGTACATTGCGATGGAGACGCGCCTGATTATCTCGGGATCGATCCCGAGCTGACGCAGGTTCTTCTTGATCTGCACCGATGCCTGACCGGCCGAGGTGAAGTCGGTGCCGTCGACGTCGTAATGGAAGGTTATGGCGTTGCTCATTGCTTCACCCTGTTGCCGACCAGCCCGTTCTCGTAAAGGTGGCCGCAGGCCTCGTACATACGCATTTTGGTCGCGAGCAGGACGATCTTGTCCTCCTTCGCCAGCGCCACCATCTCTTCGGTGGGGCGCTTTGAGCGCACGAAGACGATGCAGTTCATGTCCATCATCTCCGCGGTGCGCACGACCTGCGAGTTGACGAGCCCCGTCAGCAGGACCGCCTGGTCCTTGACGTAGGCGAGCACGTCGCTCATCATATCGCTTCCGCAGGCGGAAAAGACGTCTCTGTCGAGCCACTCCTCGCCGCAGATGACTTCCGCGTCGAGCAGCTCCTTAATGGTAGAGGTTTTCATCTGGCGCTTCCTTTCGGTGCAGGCGTTACTTGCCGAAGCCGTACTTGGCGAGTATGCCGTCAAGCTGATCGACGGTGAGGCGTCCGTAGACGTCGTCGTTGACCGTCATAACGGGGGCGAGGCCGCAGGCGCCGACGCAGCGGCAGGCGTCCAGACGGAACTTGCCGTCGGGAGTGCATTCGCCGTTGTCGACTCCGAGCTTCTCCTTGAGCTTTTCGAAGATGTCGCCGGAGCCCTTGACGTAGCACGCCGTGCCGAGACATACGGAGATGTTGTATTCGCCCAGCGGCTGCAGGGAGAACTGCGCGTAGAAGGTGACGACCTCGTAGACCTTCTCCATGGAGACGTTCAGCTTCTCGGCGATCATCTTCTGGACCTCATAGGGCAGATAACCGTAGATCTTCTGCGCTTCCTGCAGGACGGGGATCAGGGCGCCGCTCTGGCCGCTGTACCTGTCGATTGCCTTGAAGAGCTCTTCCTGCTGTTCTTTCGTTCCCTTGAAGGGGATTTTGGTGATGGTGTTTGCCATTGTCTGAATGACCTCCTTGTGATTGTCGGGGAGAATTTTTCTCAAACAAAGGTATTATACCAAAACAGACACTCAATTGCAAGAGAAAATACGCCCGTTCGACAAAAAAATTATTGGTAGATTATTGAGAGGCGCCGATGCTCCGGCGATTGAAAAAAACGACGTTTCGCCGCGGCGGAAAATGCGGGAGGGCGTCGATTGTCCAAAGAGGGCGGCTTCTGCGGAAAACCGCGGGGAAACCGCGAAAAACGCCGCGTTTCCGACGTCCGCCCGAATACGAAAAATTTTTTGAAAAAATATCAAATTAGGGGTTGATTTTTTTGAAATTATAGGTATAATTGTGAGTATAGTGGTATGAAATCCCATACAGTGGTAACAAATCCCATAAATCGCGGACGAAAGGAGGCCGGACTTATGCTTATAGGACACTACAACCACACGCTCGATCAGAAGGGCAGAGTCTCGGTCCCCGCGAAGTACCGTGACGAGATGGGCGCGACCTTCGTGGTCTCGAAGGGCTACGGCAACTGCGTATCCGGCTACCCGCTCGACAGGTGGGACGCGTGGCGCGAAAGCGTCGAGAAGCTCCCCGTCAGCAAGAGCCGCGTCAAGAGGTTCTTCCTCGGCTCGGCGTTCGAGGTCGAGGTGGACAAGCAGGGGCGCATAATCCTGCCGGCCGACCTTCGCGAGTTCGCGGGACTTGAGACCGACGTCGTCGTCGCCGGCATGAGCGACCATATCGAGATATGGAACCGCGACAAGTGGCTCGACGAGGAACGCAGGGACGACGAGGATATCGAGGAGCTGCTCGGCAGCATCGAGATATAACAGATGGAGTTCAAGCACTATTCGGTACTCCTGAATGAAACCATAGAGCTGCTGAACGTCAGACCCGACGGCGTGTATGTCGACCTGACGACCGGAGGCGGAGGGCACTCCCTCGCGATCGCCGAACGCCTCGGGAAAGGCGGCAGACTGATATGCTTCGACCGGGACGCCGACGCCCTTGAAGCCGCGAAAGCGCGCTTGAAGGACTACGCCGACAGGACCGTGTTCGTCAGAAGGAGCTTTGGAGAGGCCGCGGAAGTCATTTCGGAAATGGGTGTCCGGGCTGACGGCGTTATCGCCGATCTGGGAATCTCCTCCTTCCAGATCGACAATATCGCCCGCGGCTTCTCTTACGCCTCTGACTCGCCGCTGGATATGCGTATGGACGCGAGCGGCGGCGTAACGGCGGCCGACCTGGTCAACGGAGCCGACGAAAGGGCGCTCGCGCGGATAATAAGCGAATACGGGGAAGAGAAGTTCGCCTCCCGCATCGCGCGTTTCATCTGCGAGGAGCGCAAAAGAGAACGCATCGAAACAGCCGGACGGCTGACCGATATAATCAAGAGCGCGATCCCCGCCGCCGCGAGAAGAACGGGCGGAAACCCCGCGAAGCGCACCTTCCAGGCGCTACGCATCGAAGTCAACGACGAGCTCGGCGAGCTGAAGCGGCTGATGGAGACCTTCTGCGATATGCTGAACGTCGCGGGCAGGACTGCGGTGATCTCCTTCCACTCGCTCGAGGACCGCATAGTAAAGCAGTCCTTCGCGGAGCTGGCGCGGACCTGCACCTGTCCGCCCGACCTGCCGGTATGCGTATGCGGCACGGTGCCGAAGGTCAAGGTGCTTACGAAAAAACCGATACTCCCGTCCGAAAGGGAGCTTGAAGAAAACAAAAGATCGCACAGCGCGAAACTTCGCGCTGCGGAAAGGATATAGCCATGGTAAGAGAAAACCTCGCCTACGACTTCTCCCGTTTCGAGGAGCGTAAGCCGACCGAGCACGCCGTACAGCTGAAGCTCGTTGAAAAAAAGAATAATTCGAAAAAAGCCATGGCGAAATCCGTCTGGGCTAATCTCGCCGTATTCGCCGTCGTTGCGGCGTTCGTCGTCGGCCTGCTCTTCTCGTATATGCGCTCGAACGAGCTTTCCTCGGCGATAAAGGCCGCCGAAAAACGCAACCGCGAGCTGACCTCGCAGAACACGCTGCTGCAGGTAGAGATCGACCAGACCTTCTCGATGAAGAAGGTCAGCGAGCTTGCCGAAAGCTACGGCATGGTCAAGGCGGAAAAGTATCAGTATAAATATTTCACCGTCGCGGAGGGCGACAAGGTCTCCGCCGACTGAGCCGTGGCGCGCCCCCGGGGCGCTCGCGGCAAACAGCTTGATTCGGATTTGCGGGTTGTGAGGGGCATAGAGCCGTTCCGAGCCGCATTTTTCGATATAACGGGGCATTTTTTCGCGCCGGAGTAATAGTCGCAAACGGCGATAAGTATTATGATTTGAGGACAGTATTTCAGCCGCTTCGGGCGGCGTCAGAGGTATATTATGGCTAAGAAACCGAGCAAGCGAATGGGAGTTCGCGCCACCGCCGTGGCGCTTATTATCGCTGTGCTCGGTTCCGTCGCTTTAACGGGAGTTCTCGCGAAGGCGCAGCTTATCGATCACGATTTCTACAGCAAGAAGGCGCTGGAGCAGCAGACGACGGACAGCGCCATCCACGCCAAGCGCGGAAACATCCTCGACTGCAACGGAGTCGTCCTCGCGCAGAGCGCGACCGTCTGGGACATCGTTATCAACCCGTCGGACATCAAGAGCGACGACAAGCGCGCCGAGCTGGCGTCCGGACTCGCCGAAATACTCGAGCTTGACTATGACACCGTCTACGCGCAGACTAAAAAGAACAACAAGTACGAACGCGTGAAACGCCGTGTCGAGAAGGACGTGACCGAGCGGGTGCGCGAATTCGTTTCGGAGAAGCGCATAACCTGCGTCACGTTCGAAGAGAATACCAAGAGGTATTACCCCTACGGCAATTTCGCGTCGCACCTTATCGGCTTTACCGGTGCGGATAATCAGGGGCTAGAGGGAGTCGAAGCGTACTACGACGGCTACCTGCGCGGAACGGACGGCAGGGTGATGTCCTCGCGCAACACGCTCACCGGCGAGATGACGAGCAAGTACGAGACCCGCATCGAGCCGATAAACGGCTACGACCTTTATCTTACGGTGAACCAGGGTGTTCAGAACTTCTGCGAGAAGCATCTGAAATGGGGCGTCGAGCGCGCGAAGGCCGCCGAGGGCGGCTGCGCGATAGTGATGGACGTCAAGACGGGCGCGGTGCTCGGCATGGCGGTTTACCCCGATTACGACCCGAATCAGCCATATGAAATCACCGACGAAGCCGTGCTCGAGGAGCTCGGCAAGCTCACGGGCGACGAATACGACGACCTGCGACGCAGGACGCTGACAGCGATGTGGAACAACAAAGCGGTCACGTCGACCTACGACCCCGGCTCCGTCTTCAAGATGTTCACCATGTCGATGGGGCTCGAGGAGGGCGTGGTCAACCTCAACTCCACGTTTTACTGCGGAGGCGGCGTGACCGTCGCCGACCGCCATATCGGCTGCTGGTACACCGCCGGACACGGTTCCGAAACGCTCACGCAGATACTCGAGAACTCCTGCAACCCCGGCTTCATCAAGCTCAGCAGCTTGCTCGGCGTGACGAAGTTCTGCGAATACGCCAAGGCGTTCGGCTTCCTCGGCAGGACGGGGATAGACATCTCCGGCGAAAGCGCCGGCGTCTTCTTCGATCCGAAGACAATGGGCGCTGTCGAGCTTGCGGTCGCTTCCTTCGGCCAGACCTTCACCGTTTCGCCGCTGCAGGTGATAACCGCGATGTGCGCCGTCGCCAACGGCGGCTACCTCGTTCAGCCGCATATTCTCGGCAAGGTAGTCGACTCCGACGGCAAGACGATAGAGGCGGCGCAGACGATAATCAAGCGGCAGGTCATCTCTAACGAAACGTCAAAGACCGTCTGCAAGATGCTCGAATCCGTCGTCACCAACGGCACCGGCAAGAACGCCTACGTCGCGGGCTACCGCGTCGGCGGCAAGACCGGCACCAGCCAGAAGATACAGAAGCAGAACGAAACGGGCAGAGACGACCTGCGCATCGCGTCCTTCGCCGCCATCGCGCCGTCGGACGATCCGCAGATCGCGATCCTCGTGATGATAGACGAGCCGAACACGGCGAACAGAGGCGGTTCCGCCTGCGCCGCGCCGGTAGTCGCGAAGATACTCGAGGATTCGCTGCCTTACCTCGGCATCGAGCCGTCGTATACGGAAAAGGAGCTCGCGAAGCTCGACAAGACCGTCCCCGACACCATCGGCTTCACCGTTTCGGAGGCGAAAAGGACGGTCGCGGACGCCGGCTTCAGCTGCAAGGTGCTGGGCGACGGCGAGCGCGTTATCGAGCAGATGCCGCGCCAGGGCGACACCATCCCCGCGAAGGGGCAGGTCGTGCTCGTCACCGAGGGCGCGCAGCTCGAAACGGTCAAGGTACCGGACCTCACCGGCATGACCTCGCGCGAGGCGAACGGCGCGCTGACCAACGCCGGACTCAACATACGGATAAAGGGCACGGACGTTTCAAAGAGCGGCACGACGGTGAACACCCAGAGCGTTTTGCCCGGCACGGAGGTGCCGATGGGAACGGTCGTCAGCGTGACCTTCCTGCACTACGATCAGGTGCAGTAGCTTCTCCAACCACTTATTACATCGGGAGACATGAAAATGACTGTCAGAGAACTTCTTGAAGGAATTGAATACAGAACGGAGATCGACCTCGACGCCGAGATAACCGATATAACCGCAGATTCGCGCAAGGTCACGGCAGGCAGCGTCTTCGTATGCGTCAGCGGAACGCGGGTGGACGCCCACGTCTTCGCCGCCGACGCGAGGAAGGCGGGAGCCGTCGCCGTCATCGGCGAACGTGATACCGGCGACGGAAGCGTCAACGTCTTCGTCGAAAGCTGCCGCAAGGCGTACGCCGTCGCCTGCTCCAACTTCTACGGCAAGCCGCAGAAGCGGCTGAAGCTCGTCGGCGTCACCGGCACGAACGGCAAGACCACCACGTCGGTACTGATAAAGAACATCCTCGAATACGCCGGTCACAGCGTCGGTCTTATAGGTACGATCTCCAACGTAATAGGCGGCAGGGAAGTATCCGCGAACTACACTACTCCGGAGGCGAAGGAGTTCTTCTCGTTACTCCGTCAGATGGCGGATTCAGGCGCCGAATACGTCGTAAGCGAGATATCCTCCCACGCGCTCGATCAGAGCAGAGTCGAGGGCTGCGTGTTTGAGGTGGGAGTTTTCACCAATCTCACGCAGGATCACCTCGATTATCATATAACTATGGAAGCGTACGCCGCCGCGAAAGCGAAGCTGTTCGCCGTTTCCCGTATCGCAGTCGTAAATGCCGACGATCCCGCGGGCGCGCAGATGCTTGAAGCGGCGAGGGGCGAAACGCTGACCTATTCCGCCCGATCGGACGACGCCGACCTGACGGCGAAGAACGTGGAACTTAAGAGCACCGGCGCCGCTTACGAGCTCGTTACGCGCGGTGATATCGCGCGCATCATCACCCGTATGCCCGGTATGTTCAACGTGTATAACACGCTTGCCGCCGCCTCCGCCGCCTACGCGCTCGGCATCCCGCTCGCTACCGTTAAGGAGGCGCTTGCGGTTTCCCGCGGCGTCAAGGGCAGATTAGAGGTCGTCCCGACGGATACCGATTACACCGTAATAATCGACTACGCGCATACGCCCGACGGAGTCGAAAATATCCTCCGCGCCGTGCGCGACTTCGCCGAAGGAAGAGTAATATGCCTCTTCGGATGCGGAGGCGACCGCGACAAGACGAAGCGGCCGCTGATGGGCGAGACCGCCGCCGCGCTCGCGGATTATCTTTTCGTCACCTCCGACAACCCGCGCACTGAGGATCCGGAGGCGATAATCGCGGATATCCTCGAGGGCGTGAAGGACGCCGGAACGCCCTACACGGTCATCACAGACCGCACGGAAGCCATTGCCGCAGCGCTCGCCGAAGCGAAGGCCGGCGACGTCGTTATCCTCGCGGGCAAGGGGCACGAGACCTACCAGATACTCGGTACGGAAAAGATACACTACGACGAACGCGAGATCGTCGCCGATATACTCTCGAAAAATTAACTCGCGAGGGGAGGAGTCTTTATGATAAAGCTCACGGTTGAACAGGTCGCAAAGCTCGCCGGTGGCTTCGCAACGGGGAACGGAGAAGTCGTTTCCGTCGCGATAGACTCGCGCAAGGTCATCCCCGGCTCGCTCTATATCGCGATAAAGGGGCAGCGGCTCGACGGCCACGCCTTCATAAAGGAGGCGTGCGAACGCGGCGCTTCCGCCGTTATGGCGCACGACGACTGTGAGTGCGCCGTTCCGGTCGTGCGCGTGGACGACACCACTAACGCGCTTCTGCGCTTCGCGGGCGCTTACAGGGATATGTTCCATCCGTTCCTCATCGGGCTGACGGGCAGCGTAGGCAAGACCTCCACAAAGGATATGACCTACTGCGCGCTTGCCGAGAGCAGAAACGCGATAAAGACGGACGGCAACCTGAATAACCACATCGGAATGCCGCTCAACCTGCTCCGCCTCGACGAGAGCGTCGAAGCGGCGGTCATCGAGATGGGCATGAACGCACGCGGCGAGATCAGCCGCCTGACGCGCGCCGCGAAGCCGGACGCCGCGATAATCACCAACATCGGCATTTCGCATATCGGTCTTCTCGGCAGCAGACAGGAGATACTGAACGCGAAGATGGAGATCGTCGAAGGTATGAAGCCGGGCGGAACGCTCGTGCTCAACGGCGACGACGATATGCTTTCCACCGTGACGGAGCCCGAAGGCATAAGGATAATCCGCTACTCGCTGCTCGGCGACGCCGACGTCAGCGCGGAGATACTCCGCGAGGGCGATAATCACAGCGAAGTCAGGATAAAGACCGCTTCCGGCGAATACGATATGATCGTGCCGGTCAGCGGCAGACACAACGTCTACAACGCGCTCGGCGCATTCACCGCGGCGACTGTCGCGGGCGCGGAGCCGCTCTCCGCGATACGCGGCATCGGCAGCTTCCGCCCCGCCGCAATGCGCCAGACCGTCTACGAAAAGGACGGCGTGACCGTCATCGAGGACTGCTACAACGCGGCTCCGGACTCCATGTCGGCGGCGCTTTCGCTGCTGTCAAAGACGGGGGAGGGCAGGCGTATAGCGGTGCTTTCCGATATGGTCGAGCTGGGCGACTACTCGCCCGCCGCGCACGAACGCGTCGGCAGGGAAGCGGCGTCCGTCGCGGATCTGCTTATGATCTACGGCAAGTTCGCCGCGGATTACGAGCGCGGCTTCAACTCCGTTGCCGGCAGGCGCGGCAGCGTCGTGATATTCCCCGACAAGCCCGCGCTGACGCAGGGGCTGAAGGAAACGCTTCACGAGGGCGACGCCGTGCTTTTCAAGGCGTCCCGCGCGCAGCGTCTTGAAGAAGTAATAGAGGAAGTTTTTGCCGCAGGGCAGAAATAAACGGAAGAGAGAGGAATCGCGATGAGTGATTATTATATCGTTATCGCAGCGTGTCTGAGCTTCGCCGTTACGGCGCTGAGCGGACTCGTGCTTATACCGCTGCTCCGCCGGCTGCGCTTTGGGCAGTCGATAAGGGAGGACGGCCCGACCTGGCATGAGAAGAAGCAGGGTACTCCCACGATGGGCGGCATTATGTTCATCCTCGGCATCGGAGCCGCTGTCCCCTTCGCGCTCAGCAAGGCCGCTGACAGCGGCGAAAAATACGGCATAATCTATTGCGGACTCACCGCCCTGCTTTTCGGACTGGTGGGCTTTATCGACGATTTCATAAAGGTGTCGAAGAAACAGAATCTCGGCGTAACCGTCAGGCAGAAGCTGTTCCTGCAGTTTGCGGCGGCTATTGCCTTCACCGTTTCGATGGCGCTCAGCGGTCTGCTTTCCTCGCAGATAGACATACCGTTCACGAAGCTCAGTATTGACATCGGCTGGGCGATATATCCGCTGACCGTTATCGCGATGGTAGGCATAGTAAACGCCGTCAACATAACGGACGGCCTCGACGGACTCGCCTCCGGCGTGACGTGGATCGTCGGGGTGTTCTTCCTGCTGACCGCCTCGGCGTTCAAGCTGGAGGGCTATTCGATCATCGCCGCCGCGCTCGCCGCGGGCATGATGGGCTTCCTCGTCTGGAACTTCTATCCGGCAAAGGTGTTTATGGGCGATACCGGCTCGCTTTTCCTCGGCGGACTTGTCGGCACGCTTTGCTTTGCGCTGAAGATGCCGCTGATATTCCTCATCGTCGGCATAATCTATGTGATAGAGATACTTTCCGACGTCATCCAGGTACTGCACTATAAGCGCACGAAGCGCAGAGTCTTCCTGATGGCGCCGATACATCACCATTTTGAGAAAAAGGGCTGGTCTGAAATCAGGATCGTATTCACTGCCATGGGCATAACGCTGCTTTTCTGCGCAGGCGCGTTCCTGTGGGTGTACTTTGTTAAACTGTAAGGGGTAAACGGGCAGGTATGGGAACTTCCGCGGTCGCGAAAGCCGAAAAAGTGAATAAAGAAAAGCTTCCGCCGCTGGATCTGACCTTCCTCGTGCTCGTCGTCCTGGTGCTGATCAGCGGTCTGGTAATGCTGTTTTCCGCGAGCTACGCCGCGGGTCTTGCCGACGAGGGCGACAGTATGTACTACATCAAAAGGCAGCTTATCGCCGCGCTGCTCGGCGTCGGCGCAATGCTTGTGACCTCGCGCCTGGACTACCGCATCTACCGCAAGCTTTCGTGGGTGGCGGCGGCGGTTTCGGTGCTGCTGCTCATCCTCGTTTTCCCGATGGGCGTAACCGTCAACGGCGCGCGCCGCTGGCTCTATCTCGGTCTGCGCTTTCAGCCCTCCGAGATAGCGAAGATCGGAATGATCCTCGTGCTGGCGCACGTCATAGCCAAAAACTACGACAAGATGTCGACCTTCACGAGCGGGATAATGATCCCGCTGGGAATAACCGGCGTCTTCGCTCTGCTCGTCATTATCGAGCCGCACCTCTCCAGCGCGCTGCTGCTGGTGATAATCGGCGTCGTGATGGTCTTCGTCGGCGGCGCGAACTGGAAACACCTGCTGCTGTGTTTCCTTGTAGTACTGCTGCTCGTCGTTCTGGTCGTCAGTATGACGAGTTATATGGGCAAACGCGTCAACGCCTGGCTCGATCCGTGGTCCGATCCGCAGGGAGAGGGCTATCAGATAATCCAGTCGCTTTACGCGATCGGCTCCGGCGGCCTCATGGGGCTCGGCCTCGGAAACTCACAGCAGAAATACGGATACCTGCCGGAAGCGCATAACGACTATATCTTTTCGATCGCCTGCGAGGAGCTCGGCTTCATCGGGGCGGTGGTGATAATCCTGCTCTTCGCGCTGCTCGTCTGGCGCGGCTTCCGCATCGCGCTGAAGGCGAGGGATAAATTCGGCTGCCTTATCTGCGTCGGCGTAATGACACAGATCGGCGCGCAGACGCTGCTCAACATTGCCGTCGTCAGCAACGCCATCCCCAGCACGGGCATTTCGCTCCCGTTCTTCAGCTACGGCGGCACCTCGCTCGTTCTGCTGCTGCTCGAAATGGGCGTCGTGCTCAATATTTCCCGCTATTCCAACACCGAAAAAGGTTGATTTCAATACCGGAAGGAAGATGAAAATGAGGATAGTATTCGCCGGCGGAGGCACCTCCGGCCACATAAACCCCGCGATCGCGGCCGCGAAATACATAAAGCGCCGTATGCCAGACGCGGAAATACTTTTCATCGGCACCGAGAACCACATCGAAGCGAAACTTGTGCCCGAAGCGGGCTTCAAAATAGAATTCATTGACATCAGGGGCTTCAGACGCAGTCTTTCGCCCTATAATCTCGGCACGCTCCGCCGCATATTCACCTCGCGCCGCAGGTGCAAGAAGATATACAGGGAGTTCAAGCCGGATATCGTCGTCGGCATGGGCGGCTACGTCAGCGGCCCGACGCTGCTCGCCGCGCACAAGCTCGGCATACCCTGCCTCATCCACGAGCAGAACGCCGTCGCCGGCATGACGACGAAGCTCGCCGCGAAGTACGCCTCCGCGGTCATGCTGACTTTCCCGGAGGCCGCCGCGCAGCTGCCGGAGGGAACGCGCAGCGTAGTCACGGGCGTACCGATCTACGAGGACCTGCTGAAGCTCGACAAGGCGGAGTGCCGCCGCGAGTTCGGCTTCGACGACCGTCCGCTGCTGCTCTGCTCGGGCGGCAGTCTCGGCGCGCGCACGATCAACGACGCGATGCTCGCCTACATCATCAGACACCACAAGGAAGAGAAGATACAGATCGTCCACGGCATCGGTAAGTTCTATTACGAAGAATTCATGAAGGCGCTCGCCGACGCGGGCGTCGAGACGGGCGGGAGCATCCGCGTCTTCGAGTACATAAAGGATATGCCGAAGTATATGACCGCCTGCGACGCGGTCGTGTGCCGCTGCGGCGCGAGCTCCCTCGCGGAGATGAGCGCGGCCGGCAAGCCCGCGATAATCATTCCTTCGCCCAACGTCACGGATAACCACCAGTTCCACAACGCCAAGCACCTCGCGGACGCCGGCGCGGCGATCCTTGTCGACGATAAGGACTACAACTGCAAGGCGCTCGAGGACGGGCTTGAAACCATTATCTTCGATAACGCGAAAAGAAACGAAATGACCGAAAACCTGAAAAAAGCCGCCGTTTACGACTACGGCGAGCGGGTTTTCGACTGCATAACCGCCGAACTGGAGAGAGCCGGCAGATAAGCGCGCTTCACTCCCGCTTCCGAAAAGGCATAGAATGGCACGTAAATGCTTTTTCGGAGGTCGCGGATGGAAACCCTTATTATTGACGGAGGAAATAAGCTTCACGGAGGAATAAGGGTGCAGGGCGCGAAAAACGGCGCGCTTCCGGCGCTTGCCGCGTCCGTACTCGGCGGTAGGAGCGTGATACGCAACTGTCCGCGCCTGACCGATACCGACAGCTCCGTTGAAATACTGCGGCTGCTCGGCTGCGAAGTCGAACGCGACGGAGATACGGTGGCGGTTGACGCGTCGCGGACGCCGCGGTGCGACATACCTCCGGAGCTTATGAGCCGTATGCGGTCGTCGGTGATATTTCTCGGCGCGGTGCTCGCACGCTGCGGCAGGGCGGTCGTTTCCGCTCCCGGCGGCTGCATGCTGGGGCGGCGTCCGATAGACCTGCACCTCGAGGCGATGCGCCTGCTCGGAGCCGACGTTACCGAGCGCCGCGGACTTATGTTCTGCGAATGCGCGGGGCGGCTTAAGGGCGCCGAGATCGTGCTTTCTTATCCCAGCGTCGGCGCGACCGAGAACGTCATAATAGCGGCTTCGACGGCAAAGGGCAGAACGGTGCTCGTCGGAGCGGCGAGGGAGCCGGAGATAACCGAGCTCGCCGATTTCATAAACGCAAAGGGCGGCAGGATAAGCGGAGCCGGCGGCGACGTTGTGATAATCGACGGAGTTGAAGCGCTCGGCGACTGTGAACATGTCTGCATCCCTGACCGGATAGCCGCCGCGACGTATATTGCCGCGGCCGCCGCGACCGGATCGGAGCTTACGCTTTACGGCGCGGAGCCGAAGCATATGACGGCGGTGATATCCGCCTTTTCGGAAACGGGATGCCGTTTTCGCGAGTCCGGCAGCGGTCTTACCGTGACGGCGCCGGAACGTCTGAAGGCCGTGCGTTTCATACGCGCCGCGCCGTATCCGTGCTTCCCGACGGACGCACAGCCGCTTCTCGCGGCGGCGCTCGCCTTCGCGGACGGTGTGAGCGTGATCAACGAGACCGTCTTCGACGGCCGCTTCCGCTATCTGCGCGAGCTCGCGAAGTTCGGCGCGGACGTAAAAGCCGAGGGCTCGCTGGCAGTTATACGCGGCAGGCCGTTTTTGACCGGCGCGAAAGCCGAATGCACCGACCTGCGCGGAGGTGCCGCGCTGCTCACAGCCGCGTTCGGAGCGCGGGGAAGAAGCGAAATCTCGGCAATAAGACATATAGACAGAGGGTATGAAAGCGTCGAAACGGCGTTCGCCGCCGCAGGCGCAAAAATATACAGGAACGTGAAAAATGAAACAGCGCACGCAGGCGGCGGCTTCCGAGAAGCTTCGGGAGTATAACGCCAGACGCAAAAAGAAATACAGGCGCAGACGCAAGACGGCGGTATATCTCATACTGCTGCTTTTGGTCTGCGTCGTTTGTCTTATCCTGTCGCTGACGGTATTCTTCAACGCTTCGCAGATAAAGGTCAGCGGTAACAGCCGTTACACTGAGGCGCAGGTGGTGAAGGCGTCGGGAGTCGAAACGGGCGACAACCTGCTGCGTATGAGCAAGTCGGCAATAAAAGAGAAGATACTCAAGGCGCTGCCTTACGTTTCCGAGGTGCAGGTCGTTCGCGAACTGCCGTCGACCGTGACGATAAAGGTCGTCGAGGCGGAGCCGTCATGCTGCTGTCTCGTCGGCGAACATCGCTGGGCGCTGCTTTCAAAGGAACTTCGCGTTATGGAGATAACCTCCGTCGAGCCGGAAACGACACCTGTTTTAAGCGGTATAACACTCGATATTACGGATGAAGGGGAGACTGCGAAGGCAGATTCCGAGATTTCAGAAAAAATATTGCTTGACTTATTGACGATATTGAAAGAAAATGATATAATAAATATCAATAATATTGTCTTCACCAGTCCGATAAGCGTAAATATGAAGCTCGAGGGCAGGGTCACGGCCAAACTCGGCGGCGATTCCGACCTCGATTATAAGGTGCGGATGGTCAAGACGTGGATCAACGGTTCGCTTCCCTCGGTGGGCGAGTGGACCATCGACGTCACGTCGGGGGACAAGCTCTACGCCGGCAGGGGCTCGCCCTCCTCGAGCGAGGGAAGCGGCTCCGAAGGCGAGGGCTCGTCGGAAGGCGACGCCTCGTCGGAAGGCGACGCCTCGTCGGAAGGCGACGGCTCGTCCGAAGGCGAGAGCGAAGGCAGCGAATAATAAACTATAATAAACGGGAGGTTCTCGGTAATGGCGATGGAACTTATCAACGACGACGAACAGATAGTATGCATAAAATGCGTGGGCGTAGGCGGAGGCGGCGGCAACGCGGTCAACCGAATGATCAAGTCGGGCGTGGAGAGCGTTGAATACGTGGCAGTGAATACGGACGCGCAGGCGCTGCTTATGTCCAAGGCGCCCACCAAGATACAGATAGGCGCGAAGACGACCATGGGCAGAGGCGCGGGCGCCGACGCCGAAAAGGGCCAGCGTTCCGCCGAGGAGAGCCGCGAGGAGATCGCGAACGCCCTGCGCGGTGCGCAGATGGTGTTCATCACCGCCGGAATGGGCGGCGGCACCGGCACGGGCGCTTCTCCGGTCATCGCGGAGGTCGCGAAGGAAATGGGCATTCTCACCGTCGCGATCGTGACCAAGCCCTTCGGCTTTGAAGGCGCGTACAAGATGAGCCAGGCGGAGACCGGCATCAGCGCGCTCATGGAGCACGTCGACTCCCTCGTCGTCGTTCCCAACGACAGACTCAAGCTCGTCAGCGAGCAGAAGATAACCCTTCTCAACGCGTTCGATATGGCGGACGACATTCTCCGCCAGGGCATACAGAGCGTTTCGGACCTCATCAAGCTGCCCGACGCGCTGATAAACCTCGACTTCGCGGACGTCTGCGCGGTCATGAAGGACGCGGGTCTCGCGCATATGGGCGTGGGACACGCCAACGGTCCGGAGAAGGCCGTTGAGGCCGCGAAGGCCGCCATTTCCTCTCCGCTGCTTGAAACGTCCATCAACGGAGCGAGAGGCGTCATCCTCAACTTCGCCGCCTCGCCCGACATCTCCCTCGACGACGTCGAGACCGCCGCGAATATGATCAAGGAAGCGGCTCACCCCTCCGCGAACATCATCTGGGGTTACACCGTCGACGAGAATATGGAAGACGAGATGCGCGTGACGGTCATCGCCACCGGATTCAGCGGCGGAGTGCCATCGGGATCCTCTTCCTCTTCGTCTTACGTCGATCCGTTTGAGGATCTGACCTCTCCATTCGTTTTCTCGATGGGCAACAAGAGCGCGAGTCAGTCCGCTGTTCCGGCACCCGCTCCGGCTCCAGTTCCTGCGCCTCGCGCCGCGAAGCCGAAGGAGGAGGACAACGACGACATTTCCTTCACCGACTTCCAGGCGGTCATGGACATCGTCAACAAGCGCAATCGTCCCGAGGAATGATCGGAGCGAAGTGAATAACATCGGCGGCTGCCCGTTTTAAGGCAGCCGCAAACTATGTAAAACGACAGGGTGATACCTATGACCAACGAAAGATTACGCCTCGCGGTCCTCGCGGGAGAATACGACGCGCTGCTCTCCGGCTTTTACGGCACGGCGGCGCTCAATTACCAGCGAGCGCGCTACGCCGAGGCGCTCGGGGAGTTCGGAAAGCTTTACGGCGAGCGCGAAGTGAACGTCTTTTCCGCACCCGGCAGAAGCGAGATAAGCGGCAACCACACTGACCACAATCACGGCAAAGTCATCGCCGCCGCGGTCGACCTCGACGTCATCGCCGTAGTCGCGAAAAACGGCGGAAACAAAGTTACCGTCAAGTCAAATGGCTTCGACAGCACCGACGTTATTGATATAGCAAAGCTCGCCGAGTTCAAGAAGGGCGTTTCCTGCTCGCGTTCGCTCATCGCGGGAATGCTCGCGCGCTTGAGTTCGGACGGATACGCGATCGGCGGTTTCGACGCATACACGACCTCCGACGTCATACGCGGCTCCGGACTATCCAGCTCCGCGGCGTTCGAGGTGCTTATCGGCACGATAATAAGCTGCCTCTTCAACGGCGGCTCGCTCGATCCCGTCTATATCGCCGTCGCGTCGCAGTACGCGGAGAACGTCTACTTCGGCAAGCCCTGCGGACTTATGGATCAGACCGCCTGCTCCGTCGGCGGCTTCATCGGCATAGACTTCGGCGACCCCGCCGAGCCGAAGGTGAGCAAGATTGATTTCGATTTTGCCAATTGCGGACACGCGCTCTGCGTCGTCGACACAGGCGGGAGCCACGCCAACCTGACGGACGAATACGCCGCCATCCCCGCGGAGATGAAGTCGGTCGCCGGATACTTCGGCAAGGCCGTCCTGCGCGACGTGAACGAGGCGGAGTTTCTTGCCGCGATTCCCGAACTGCGCGAAAAAACCGGCGACAGAGCTGTGCTCCGCGCGCTGCACTTCTTCAACGAGAACCGCCGCGTCGACGCCCAGCGCGCCGCGCTCGAAAGCGGCGACTTCGATTCGTTCCTGCGCCTGCTGAACGAGTCCGGCAGATCGTCTTATATGCTTAACCAAAACGTTTTCTGCGGCAGCCGTCCGCGCGAGCAGGGCATAGCCCTCGCGCTCGCGCTCGCGGGCGAGCTGCTCGGAGACAGAGGCGGCTGCCGCGTGCACGGCGGCGGCTTCGCCGGTACGATGCAGGCCTTCGTGCCGCTCGATCTGCTCGAAAGGTACAAAGAAGGAATGGAAAAGGTCTTCGGCGCCGGAAGCTGCAAGGTGCTTTCGGTGAGGAAACAGGGCGGAGTCCGCGTTATCTGACCCCTGCGGAGAAAAGATATGTTTACCGATTATTCAAAAATCCAGATCGCGTCCGGCAAGGGCGGCGACGGCGCCGTTTCCTTCCACCGCGAGAAGTATATCGCGTCCGGCGGTCCCGACGGCGGCGACGGCGGCAAGGGCGGAGACGTGGTCTTCGTCGTTGACGAAAACCTCGCCACGCTGTCAGACTTCCGTTACAAGCGCAAGTACGCCGCCGAAAACGGCGCGAACGGCGCTTCCGCGCGCTGCACCGGCAAGAGCGGCGCGGACCTCGAGATACGCGTTCCGCGCGGCACGCTCATCCGCGACGCCGAGACCGGCAGACTGCTCGCGGATATGTCCGCCTGCGACCGCTTCGTCGCCGCGAAGGGCGGCAAAGGCGGCGCCGGCAACCAGCACTACGCGACCTCTACGCGCCAGACGCCCCGCTTCGCGAAAACGGGCGAGGAGGGCAGGCAGCGCGTGCTCGAACTCGAGTTGAAGCTGCTCGCGGACGTCGGGCTCGTCGGCTTCCCGAACGTCGGGAAATCGACGCTGCTTTCGCGCGTCAGCAACGCGCGTCCGAAGATCGCGAACTACCATTTCACCACGATAAATCCCAATCTCGGCATCGTCGATATCGGCGACTACAGATCTTTCGTCATGGCGGACATCCCAGGTCTCATCGAGGGCGCGGGAGAAGGCGCCGGACTCGGTCACCGCTTCCTGCGGCATATCGACAGATGCCGCCTCATCGTCCATCTCGTCGACGCCGCAGAAACGGAGGACAGGAGCGCGATAGAGGATTTCGAGAAGATAAACGCGGAGCTCGAGGTCTACGACGCGGAGCTCGCGAAGCGTCCGCAGATCATCGCCGCCAACAAGATCGACGCCGCGATCCCCGAGCAGCTCGAGCTGCTCCGCGAGTACGCGGATAAGCACGGCTACGAGCTTTATCAGATCAGCGCCGCGACGGGCGAGGGAGTCAAAGAGCTCCTTGCCGCGATCGTTCGCAAGCTTGACGAGCTCCCGCCGATAAAGGTCTACGAGCCGGATATCGAGCCGGAAGAAGAATTCGTCCCGATGAAGCCCATCGAGGTCAAGGTCGTCGGCGGAGTTTACGAGCTGACCGGCGGCGGACTCGAGAAGGCGATAGGCAACACCAACTTCAGCGACTACGAATCGCTCCAGTACTTCCAGAAGCTGCTGGTCGACAGCGGAGCGATAGATATGCTCGAGAGAGCGGGCATAAAAGAGGACGATACCGTCCGCATAGGAGAGTATGAATTTGATTATATCAAGTGACGCGCCGCTTTCGCGCGAAAAGCTCGCCTCTGTACCGACGCAGGCGCTCGCCTTCGTCGGAGACGCGGTCTATTCGCTGCTCGTCAGGGAATTTCTTGCGGAAACGCACCCCGACCGCCGCAACCTGCATAATCTGTCTGTGGCGGAGGTCAACTGCCGCGCGCAGAGCGAGGCCGCGGAGCTTCTGCTCCCGCTGCTGACGGAGGAGGAGACCGCCGTCTACAAGCGCGGACGCAACAACACCGCGTCGACGCCGCCGAAGAAGGCGGAGGTCACCGACTACCGCCGCGCCACCGGCGTCGAAGCGCTTTTCGGCTGGCTTTATCTCGCCGGAGAGGGCGAACGGATAAACGAATTGTTCTCCGTAATAAAGGGAAAACTGTTATAGTTATTATTTCATTCCGAAAAGGGAGGTTGTAATGAACAAACTCGATAAGATACTCAATAGAAAGACCGGAATAGTCGATATTGCGTATTTCATAGTCGGAGCTATCATCTACTCTCTCTCTATGAACGTATTTATCCTGCCGCACAGGATCGTTCCGGGCGGCGTTTCCGGCATCGCTTCAATATTGCAGAATACGGTTGGCTGGGACGCGGGTATAATGTACTTTGTGCTGAACGTGCCGCTTTTCATCGCCGCTTTCGCCTGCTTCGGCTTCAAGTTCGTGTCAAAGACGTTCATCGCGATGACGCTTGTTTCGGTATTCACCGAGCTGATCGCGAAGGTCTTCCCGAATCTCAAATACTTCCCGACGAATAACGAGCCGGCGATCGGGCTTATCGCGGCGCTTTGCGCCGGAGTCACCAGCGGCATCGGCCTCGCGATAATCTTCCTGCGCGGCGCGACGACGGGCGGCTCCGAGATCGCGGCGAAGCTGATGCGCCTGAAGTTCCCGGGTGTTTCTTTCGGCAGGATGATGTTCATAGTCGACCTCGTAATAATCGTTGCCGGCTACGTTGTCTTCCGCCTCAACGGCGTTACCGCCGCGGAAAACTCCGCGATATTCTCGCTTATCGTCGTTTATCTGACCAGCGCGGTCATCGACACGGTGCTCGACGGCAACTCCGTTGCGCGCGTGGCTTTGATAGTCAGCAACAATACCGACGGGATCAAGTCCGCGCTGATGGACGGCCTGCACAGAGGCGTCACCGTGCTGCGCGGTTCCGGCGGCTACACCAATAACGCTATGAACGTCATCATGTGCGCGATACGTCGTCAGCAGGTGCAGGAATGCCGCAGGATCGTCAAGGAATGCGACGAAAACGCGTTCGTCATAATCCTTCACGCGACAGAGGTGCTCGGCCAGGGCTTCGACGACGTCAACAAGGAGCCCCTTTGATTTAGAGAGAATCTGCCAAAAAAATATTGCATAATGCTTCTGTATGGTGTATAATCATACGGAAGCATTTTTATTGCGGAAAGGGAGATTTGTATGTCCGGACATTCCAAGTGGAAGAACATAATGCACAAGAAGGCGAAGGGCGACGCCGCCCGCGCCAAGATATTCACCCAGATCGGCAGAGAGATATCCGTCGCGGTCAAGGAAGGCGGCGGCGATCCGACCTCCAACTCCAAGCTGCGCGACCTGATCGCGAAGGCGAAGTCGAACAACGTCCCGAACGACAACATCGACCGCATGATCAAGAAGGCGGCCGGCGGCGACGACAAGAACGACTATGAGAAGCTGACCTACGAGGGCTACGGCCCCTGCGGCGTCGCGATCATAGTCGAAACGCTGACCGATAACAAAAACCGCACCGCGTCCGAGGTCCGCCACTGCTTCGACAAAAACGGAGGCAATATGGGACAGACCGGCTGCGTCGGCTGGATGTTCACCTCCAAGGGCGTTATCGTCACCGACAAGGCGAAGGGCGAGCAGACGCTCGACGACGCGCTTGAGCTCGGCGCCGAGGACTTCACCGAAGAGGACGAGGCCTACGTCATCTCCACCGCGCCGAACGACGTCACCGCCGTCCGCGAAGGGCTTGAAGCCGCGGGATACAACGTGCTTTCCGCCGAGAGCGAGATGGTGCCGTCCAACTACGTCACCGTCAACGGCGAGGAGGAGCAGAAGCTTATGCGCCGCCTGCTCGAGATGCTGGATGACGACGATGACGTCATCAACGTCTACCACAACCTCGAGAACGAAGACGAGATAATGGAGTAATTTTTACAAAAAAGCGAGAAATAACGGAGTGATCCTCGGATCACTCCTTCTCATAAAGAGGGAAAACACGTATAAGGAGAAGACTATGTTAAGGATCGAACACTTTTCCAAATCCTACGAAAAGGGCGTCTACGCCGTGAGGGATCTGTCGCTGCATATCGAAAAGGGCGACGTTTTCGGCTTCATCGGCCACAACGGCGCGGGCAAAACGACCACGCTCAAGGCGGTCGCCGGCGTCCACGACTTCGACGAAGGCGAGATATATATAGACGGCGTTTCGCTGAAGGAGCGCCCCGTCGAGTGCAAGCGCAAGTTCGCCTACATCCCCGACAACCCCGAGCTTTATAACAACATGAAGGGCATAAAGTACCTCGATTTCGTCGCGGACGTATACGGCGTTTCCGCCGCCGACCGCGCCGAGCGGACGGAGAAATACGCGCGTATGCTCGAGCTTTACGACGATCTCGGCAGCGTCATTTCGTCCTATTCGCACGGAATGAAGCAGAAGCTCGTGATAATCTCCGCGCTGATCCACTCGCCGAAGCTGCTGATAATGGACGAACCCTTTGTGGGCCTCGATCCTAAATCGGCGTTCACGGTTAAGGAACTGATAGCACAGCTCGTCGCCGACGGCGGCGCGGTGTTTTTCTCCACCCACGTGCTCGACGTCGCGGAGAAGATATGCAACAAGATGGCGATAATCAAAAACGGCGCGCTCATCGCCTGCGGCGCGACCGCCGATATCAAGGGCGACAACTCCCTTGAGGAAGTATTTTTGGAGCTGACGGAATGAGAAACATCTGGACTTTGTTTCGCGCCGAGGCGTCGGAAAGTCTGAATCCGCGCCGTCTCGTCGAACGCAGGAGCAAAAACAAGGGGAGCGCGGCTAACATGCTGTTCGGCGTCCTCGTTGTGCTTCTGATGCTCGGCGCCTCCGCGTTTTACGCCTTCACGATCGCGAAGGCGGCGCAGGGGATGAACGCCGGTTACATCTCCGTGCTGCTCGTATTCATCTGCGCCGACGCGCTGCTGACGCTGATAACCGCGGCGTCGACCGGCTCGGCGCGTATGTTCCGCGCCACGAACCTCGAGGTGCTGATGTCGATGCCGTTCACCGGCTTTCAGATCTACGCGGGCAAGCTTTGCGCCTTCCTTGCGGAGAATTATCTTTATTCGGCGATAGTGCTCGTTCCGGCGTTCGCCGTTTACGCGTATTTCGCCGCGCCGCCGCTGCTCTTCATCGTCGCGGCACTCGTTATGTTCATATTCGTCCCGATGATACCCGTCGGGCTCGGACTGCTGATCTCGGCGGCGTTCAGCCGCTTCTCCTTCGGCGGAAAGAGCAGGATGATCCGCAACGTCATAGGCGTCGCGCTCTTCGTCGGCGTCTATCTCTGGTTCATGTCGGAGTCGGACGGCATTATGACGCGCCTGCTGCTGGACCCCGACGGGGCGGTTCGCGCCGCGGGAAGGTTTTTCCCGCCTCTGCGCTGGTGCCTTGACGGCGCGGCGCTGAAATGGGGTCCGCTGCTGCTTTTCGCGGCGGTATCCGCGGCGTTTATCGCGCTCGTCGCCTTCATCGCGTCGCTGCGCTTCAACCGCAGCGTGAGCAAAGTGAACGCATCCGCCTCCGCGAAGGGCGGCGCCGCGCACAGCGCGCGGGCGAAGTCGGTTTTCGCCGCGCTGTTCCGCAAGGAGGCGGCCGGCTATTTCTCGTCCTTCGCGTATTTTATGAACACCGCGTTCGCGCCGCTGATGCTGATTATCGGCGCGGTCTACGCGGCGGTAAAGCTTCAAGGCGCCGCGTTGTACGGACCTCTTGAAGCGGCGCCCGTCGTGATGATGGCGGTCTTCTTCTGCATATCTATGAGCAGCACGACCGCGTCCTCGATCTCGATCGAAGGGCGCCGTCTCCCGCAGCTGAAGGCGATGCCGCTGCGTCCCCGCGACGTCTTCGCCGCGAAGATCGCGCTCAACCTGCTCGTCTGCGGAGCGCCGGTGCTCGCGGCGTCCGCGGTCGTCGCGGCTGTCGGCGTGATTTCGCCGCTCGATTGGGCGGTCGTCTTTATTGCCGCCGCGTGCTATACGCTCTTCATATCCGCCGCGGGACTGCTTATCAACCTGCGCCACCCGAAGCTCGAATGGACGAACGAAAACGCCGTCGTCAAGCAGAGCGCGTCGGTCGGTCTCACGATAGGGCTCGGTTTCATATTCAGCGCGCTTTTCGGAGTGCTGTTCTATCTTATCATCTTCAAATTCGAGCTCGGCGCAAACGCCTTTATGCTCGCTTCGGCGGGGATTTCCGCGCTCGCGGCCTGCGCCGCGATGCTGCTGCTGAAGGCGAAGGGCGAGAAGCTCTATAACGCGCTGTAAAGGAGATATTATTATGAAAAAAACGCTTGCGATATTGCTCGCCGCGCTCGCGCTCTGCGGCTTTTCCGCCTGCCGCGGCGAAGGCGAAACCGCCTCCGGCGGCTCGGGCGAACCGCTCGGCAAATACGACTTTTACGACTACGACCTGAACGAATACGTCGAGCCGGGCGAATTCAAGGGCATCGAAATTTCCGCCGCCGAGATCGCCGTCACGGACGAAGAGGTCATCGAAACGGTACACGAGTTCCTGCTCAACAACAACGCGCTTGAAAAAGCGCCCGTGACCGACCGCCCCGTGCAGAAGGGCGACTTCGTGAACATCGACTTCGAGGGCCTGCGCGACGGCGTCCCGTTCGAAGGCGGCACCGCGCAGGGCTACGACGGGCTCGAGATCGGCGCGGGGCAGTTCATCCCCGGCTTCGAGGACGGGCTCATCGGCGTGGAGATAGGGCAGACGGTCTCGCTCGACCTCAACTTCCCCGACCCGTACCCGAACGATCCCGACCTCGCGGGCGTGCCGGTCGTCTTCAACGTGAAGGTCAACTCCATCCAGGCGTACACCTACCCGGAGATAACCGACGAGTACGTCGCCGCGAACTTCGGCGACTACGACAGCGCCGAGGCGTTCCTCGCGGACGTGAGAACGGATAACGAGACGAACAAAAAGTGGACCGCCGTCCGCGAAAAGCTGCTCGGCGGCGCGAAGGTGCTGAAGTATCCGCAGAAGGAGATCGACTCCTTCAAAAAGGAGATAACCGATAACTATCAGAAGTACGCGGACGCCTACGGCTTAACGCTCGAGGGCTTCGTGCAGCAGTATATGAGCATGAGCTACGAGACCTTCCTGCAGCAGACGGAGGAATACGCGCAGGGCGAGGTGAAAACGCAGATGGTCTGCGTCGCGCTCGCGCGCCGCGAGGGGATAGAGCTGAGCGAGGAGGAGTTCAACGACTACGTGGCATACTACGCGAAGCAGTATAACTGCGCGAGCAACGAGGAGTGCCTGCAGAAGTACGGCAGAAGCAACATCACGATATGGGGCCTCGTCGACACCGTCATCCAGACCGCCGTCGACTCCGCCGTGGTGAAGTAGGGGCGAGCTTGATCGCCCGCAAAAAAACGTAAGCCGGAGGCGATTGCCTCCGGCTTTGTCGTACGATTCATTTACTGTTGAATAAATATTGAGGGTTACCCTATTTCTTCCCTCATCGCCTTTATCTGCGCCTTTACGCTGTCGGGGGCGGTGCCGCCGAAGCTGGTGCGCTTCGCGACGCAGACGTCGAGGTCGATCGCGTCGAAGACGTCCTGCTCGAAGACGGGGGAGAAGCCCTTATATTCCTCAAGCGTCAGCGTTTCCAGCGTTTTGCCCCCGTCGATGCAATACGCGACGAGCCCGCCGGTGAGCTTATACGCTTCGCGGAAGGGGACGCCCTTCTTCGTCAGATAGTCGGCGCAGTCGGTGGCGTTGATGAAGCCCTCCGCCGAAGCTTTGCGCATCGCGGCGCGGTCCACCTTCATCGTGCGCAGCATCGGCGCGTAGAGCCGCAGGCAGTCGCAGACGGTGTCCACGCTGTCGAAGATCGCCTCCTTGTCCTCCTGCATATCCTTGTTGTATGCGAGGGGAAGCCCCTTGAGCAGCGTCAGCAGCGTCGTCAGATCGCCGTAGACGCGCCCCGTCTTGCCGCGCACGAGCTCGGCGACGTCGGGGTTCTTTTTCTGCGGCATTATCGAGGAGCCGGTGGAGTAGGCGTCGTCCAGCTCGACGAAGCCGAACTCGCGGGAGCACCAGAGGATCGTCTCCTCCGCGAGCCGCGAGAGGTGCGCCGCGATTATCGCGCAGTCCGCGGCGAGCTCGACCGCGAAGTCGCGGTCGGAAACGCCGTCAATGCTGTTCGCGCAGGGCGCGTCGAAGCAGAGCAGTTCCGCCGTCATCGCGCGGTCGATCGGGTAGGTCGTGCCCGCGAGCGCGCAGGAGCCGAGCGGGGAAACGTTCATGCGCCTGCGGCAGTCGGCGAGCCGCCCGAGGTCGCGCAGCAGCATCTGCGCGTAGGCGCAGAGCTGGTGGCCGAAGACGATCGGCTGCCCGCGCTGGAGGTGCGTGTAGCCGGGCATAACGGCGTCGGCGTTCGCCTCCGCGACGTCGAGCAGCGCGGAGATAAGCTCCTTCGCCGCTTCGGAAAGCTCGTCTATGCGCCCGCGCAGATAGAGCCGCAGGTCGAGCGCGACCTGGTCGTTCCTGCTGCGCGCGGTGTGCAGGCGCTTTCCCGCGTCGCCGATGCGCTTGGTCAGCTCCGCCTCCACGAAGGAGTGTATGTCCTCCGCCTCCGGCGAGGGCGCGAGCGCGCCGCTTTCCATATCCGCGAGTATGCCTTCAAGCCCCGCGACAATCGCGGCGCCGTCCGCTTCCGATATTATGCCGCATGCCGCGAGCATCTTCGCGTGCGCGATCGAGCCGGTCACGTCCTCGCGGTACATCCGGCTGTCGACCGATATCGACGCGTTGAAGGCGTTCGCCGCCTCGTCGAGCGTTTTTTTGAACCTTCCCGTCCAAAGTTTTTCCATACCAAAACCTCATAATTATACGCGATTTTTTATATTTTATCTCATTATTTCCCCGTTGTCAAGAGGAATATGAAAAAATATACACAAAAGTTACAAAAAAGTTACAAAACTGTAACTTTTTGTAATCGCTTTTTTGCTTACAGCGTGATATAATGCAATCGTAAAAGGAGGGGAGAGATATGAAAATCTTTTCTTCGATTGGCAAATGGATATCAACGCACAAGGCGATAAGCGTATCCGTCGCCGCCGCGCTCGTCGCGATAACGGTCGGCGCGGTGCTGCTTTTCGCGCTCAAGCCCGCGGTTTCGGACCCCGTGGCGATAAGCGCGGAGATAACTCCGACGGCAGCGGACGTCAACGGCGTTTTCACCGAGTCGCAGTTCCTGATCGCCGGTGAGCGCTTTGCGGACGCCGACGACCTGCGCACGCAGCTTTCCGCGGGTGTTGAAACGCCTTACGAGCTGGAGAAGACGGAGCAGGGCAACTACCTGCTCACCTTCGACGAGCCGCTCGAGCCGGATTCGATCCTCACGTTTATGATAGACGACGGCAAGGGCAACGATCGCTCCTACGCCTTCCAGACGCGCTCGGAGTTCGGCGTGCGCTCCTTCTTCCCGAAGAACGGCGGCGTCGCCGAGCCGAACACCGGCATTGAGATAACCTTCACACGCGACGACTTCACCGACTGGGAGAGCTTCATCACCGTCGAGCCGTCGACCACGCCGTACAGGATGGAGAAGGTCGGCAACCGCGTCGTCATCATCCCCGAGAAGCGCTGGGAGGAAATGACGACCTACGTCGTCACCGTCAAGGCCGGGTTCAGAACCGCATCCGGCGATGAATTAGAGGAAGACGCGACCGCGACCTTCAACATTGACAGGGACTACGATACCAACTACCTGATCGAACGCGCCGGAAGCATTGAGGAGACCTTCCTGACGACCGACGTGCCCGTCATCGAGCTGAGCGCGGATACCTATTCGGACAGGGGCCGCATCACCAAATACAGCGAAATACCCTTCGACGTCACGGTGCACAAGGTGGCGTCCGCGGACGCCTACGCGGAACTCATCCGCGCCATTGAGGTCAAGAACCTCTACAGCCGCAGCTACTACTATGAGAACCGGGGCTACGATATTGTCGACACCGCGGGTATGAATCAGCACGCTCAGGCGACGCTCAATCTTATACCCGAAGGATCCGGCAGTTATTCAAAATGTTTCCTTGTCCTGCCGGAAGAACTGCCGGAGGGCTATTACGTCGTGACCGCCTCTGCGAAGATCGGCGGCAAAGACTACGTCATCCAGAAGCTTATCCAGGTCAACGACACAGTCGTTTATATGCGCAGCGAAAACAAGCGCCTCCTCGTCTGGGTGAACGACGCGAAGACCGCGACTTCCGCCTCCGGCGCGACCGTGACGGTCGACGGCGAGAGCGCGGTGAAGACTTCCGGTAACGGCAGCGTTTCCATTCCGCTGACCGGTGACGCCCGCGCCGCTGTCGTGAAGATCGAGAACGGCAGCCGTCAGCCCTTCATCGGCTCGGTGCTGCTCGTTCCGGCGGAGGAGCTTCCGGCGTCTGACAGATACTATTCTTACATCTACACCGACAGGGAATCCTACCTGCCGACCGATACGATAAACGTATTCGGCGTTCTGCGCGGTAGGTACTCCTCCGCGCTGCCCGCGAAGATCACCGTCGCGCTCGGCGAGGTCGAATACACCTACGACTACGTATCGGACAGCAGCCGCAGCGATATACCCGCCGAAAACCGCGTTATCTCCGTCGAGGCGGAGGTGAACGAGAACGGCGTGTTCACCGCGAAGCTGCCGCTCAAATCCTTCAAACACGATTACTACGGCATAGCCGCGATCGTCGGCGACGAAGCCGTCTTCGTCGATTATATACAGGTCGAGGATTACACCAAGCCCGCCTTCAACGTCACCTTCGACAAGCTGAAGGATTACTACAAGGTAGGCGAGACGGTACACTTCGGAATGACCGCGGAGTACTACGGCGGCATCCCCGCCGCGGACGAGGAGTTCATCATCGACGGCAACACCTACACCACGGATTCTAAGGGCAGGATAACGGTCGATTTCCCGGTGACCGCGGGTGATAACTACAGCTACTGGAGCCCGAGTTACAAATACATCACCGTCAAGGATAACGTCACGCTCGACAAGGTCAACGAGTTCGGACTGAGCTACAGATACCTACGCTCTTCAGCAATGATAACCGTCGAGGCGAAGGGCGGGGACGGCGTTGCACACGTCGCCGCGAAGGTCAATCGCTTCAAGGATAACCTGACCGCCGATGTGCTCGATAACTACTATATCGATTACGAACCGCTCCGCGGCGCGCCCTACGATACCGACGTCCGGATCACAATCAAGAAAAACTATTACGATCCGCCGACGGAATACACATATTACGATTACATCGCGAAGAAGACGGTCACGGCGAAGAGGTACAACTATAACAGACATGAGGAAACCGTCTTCGATTCGGTCTTCACCGCCGCGGGCGGCGTAGTCGAGACGGACGTCTCTCTCGAGCCGCTCGAATACGGCTACTATATGGTTGAGGCCTCCTGCACCGACGACAGCGGCAGGTTCATAAAAAGCGCGACCGCCGTCGACGAAAGGTATTACTATTACGTCGGCAGCGAGAGTAACGTCAAACGATTCGGTCTGTCCGAAAGCGACAGAGAATACGACGGCATCGGCTGGTATGACTCTGTCAAACGGATGAAAGCACGAAGGATAGGCGAGACCTTCACGCTCGACCTGCTCGGCAAGGACGGCGTTCGTCCGGAAGGCGGCACGCTCATGCTCGGTATCGTCAACGAGGGATTCAGCGAGGAGCGCGTTTGCGCCTCCTTCCCGTTCGAGTTCACCTTCAAGGAGGAGTACGCCCCCGACGTCTACCTTGTCGGCGCGTTCTTCGACGGCAGGCGCATCTACAAGCTCAACGACGCTGTCGTGCCTTACGACTATGCGGAGAAGAAACTGAACGTAGACATAACAACGGATAAGAAAGAATACAGACCCGGCGACGAGATGAAGATAACCGTTTCCGTCAAGGACGAGAAGGGCGCCGGCCACGCCGGAACAGTGAACGTCAGCGTCGTTGATGAGGCGCAGTTCGCCGTCGCTCCGCAGAACGCCGACCTGCTCGGCTCCGTTTATGACAGGTGGCTCGGCAGCGGCGTCAGGGATACCTTCGTTTCTTTCACGCAGCATTCATTCAACGGCGACGACGACGGCGGTGCCGAAGGCGGCGGAGGGGGAGACGAAGGCGGCGTCAGACAAAACTTCGTCGATACCGCGGCGTTCGAGACCGCGCGCACGGACAAAAACGGCAATGCCGAAATAACGATAACGCTCCCCGATAACGTCACCGACTGGCGCATAACCGTCAACGCGATCTCGGACGATCTCTACGGCGGCAACGGCAAAAAGAACGTCAGCGCGTCGCTGAGCTTCGTGACCGACGCGGTCGTGGCGAAGACCTACCAGACGGGCGACGACGTCTCCTTCGGCGTCCACGCGTACGGCAAGGGAGTTTCCGTCGGCGAGACCGAGTTCACCGCGAAGCTCGCGAAGCCGGACGGCTCCGAGCAGACGCTCACGCAGTCCGCAAAGGGCAACGCCTTCACCTACTTCAACTTCGGGCAGCAGCCCGAGGGCGTTTACACCGTCACCGTCAGCGGAAAGAACGGATCCGAAAGCGACGCGATCGCCGAGACCTTCAGAGTCATATCGAACGCCGACGAGCTCCCGCTCTTCAAGGAGTTCGACCTCGCGGGCGGAGTCGACGTCAACGCGCTGCGCTCGCCCGTGACGCTCGTTTTCAGCAATGGTAACGCAAAGTATATCGCCTCTGCGCTTTACAAGCTTTATTACTCCGTCGGCGGCAGAGCCGACCAGCGCCTCGCGGCTGCGGTCGCGGGCAGGATGCTCGCGTCCTTCGCGCCGGAGGAGGAGAAGGCGTTCTACGCCGTTTCCGAAGCGGAGCAGGGCGAACTGCAGGAGACGAACGGCGGTATGGCGATATATCCCTACGCCGAAACGGATCCCTTCGTGACCGCGTTCGCGGTCTGGGCCGATCCGGACGCCTTCAACGCCGCGCGCGTCAGAAGCTACGCGCAGTCGCTTGACGAAACGGAGAAGTACCTCGTCCTCGCCGCGCTCGGCGATCCGGTACTGCTTGAAGTCCGCGCCAAGCTCGCGGAATCCGATGTGTCCGACCTCTACTCGCGTATGCTTTACGCCTGCGCGCTCGCTGCGCTGGGCGATGACTCCGGCGCGGAAGCGGAGTTCAACGCGACCTTCCGCCCGCTCGTTTCCGAGAGCGTAAGCGGCAGCGCCTTCATCAAGGCGGGCGACGACGGCGATATAAATGACCGCCTCACCGCGATGGCGCTGACGATCGTTTCCCGCACCGACAGAAACATCGCCAAGCGCCTTATGAAGCATATCTGCGACATAGAGAAGCCGACCGACTTCTACGGACTGCAGCAGGTTATATACGCCGCCAATATGCTCCGCGGCGCATACGGCAGCGCGTCCTTTGAATACGCCGGCGGCTCCGTAACGCTCAACGGAACGGCGACGAAGACGCTCAGGATCACGACGGATGAGCTCGCCGCCGCGAACTTCGCGGTGACCGAAGGCAGTGTCGACGTGACCGCTTACTACACCGGCGGCGCCGACGAGCTCGACGTTTCCGGCGCGACCTACACCGTCTCCAAGCGCGTCGAATCGGTGCGCGGCGGAAAGATTTCCGTCGGCGACAAGGTGCGCGTGACGATCGACGTTTCCGGCGTGAAGAACAAGCAGAGCGTCAACGTCATGGACTACATCCCGTCCGGCTTCCGCTTCTCCGAGTACGATTACAGCGCGAGCAACCACGCCTGGCTCTGCGATCAGGACGGCCAGCGCGTCACGATCTGCGCCTGGTCCCAAGGCGGCAGCGCCCGCGCGGTCTTCTACGTCCGCGCCGTAACGCCCGGAACCTTCGCCGTCAACAGCGCCTACGCCTGCGACTCCGGGAACGCCTGGGGCTTCAGCGGACGCTCGACGGTTACGGTCGAATAAAACCGCATAACAAAGCCGATTTGCGGCCGATACACCGTATCGGCCGCAAATTTGACAAAAAAATCAAATTTCCTCTTTTATTTTTACTAACTGTGTGTTATACTATAACAAGTGTAATTTGCGAAAATACCGATTCCGGACACGGAGGGATATTTCACTTGGACAGCATCATCGTAAGAGGCGGCAGGCGCCTGAAAGGTGAAGTCAATATCAGCGGCGCGAAAAACGCCGCCATAGCGGTCATTCCGGCGGCGATCCTTTCCGACGGCGTGTGCCACATAGATAACATACCGAACATATCCGACGTCTTCACGGAGCTCGAAACGCTCACCAGCATGGGCGCGACGGTGACTATGCGCACCGCCAACAGCTTCGACATAGACACGCGCGGACTGCGCAACGTCGCTCCGCCTTACGAGCTCGCGCGGAAGATGCGCGCCAGCTACTACTTTCTCGGCGCTCTTGCCGGGCGCTTCGGCGAAGCGTCCGTTCCGATGCCGGGCGGCTGCGATATCGGCGTGCGCCCGATCGACCAGCACATCAAGGGCTTCGAGGCCCTTGGCGCGACGGTCGACACAACCGGCGGAATAATCAATCTGAAGTCGGACCGGCTCCTCGGCTCGTCCGTATACCTCGACGTCGTCTCCGTCGGCGCGACGGTGAACATCATGCTCGCCGCCGTGAAGGCGAGGGGACTGACCGTCATCGAGAACGCTGCGAAGGAGCCGCACATCGTCGACCTCGCGAACTTTCTGAATACGATGGGAGCCGACGTGCGCGGCGCCGGTACGGACACTATCAAGATCCGCGGCGTCCAGCAGCTCCACGGCTGCAGCTACGCGCTGATCCCCGATCAGATCGAAGCCGGCACCTACATGGCGGCGGTCGCGGGCGCGGGCGGCGAAGTGCTGATCAACAACATCATCCCGAAGCACCTTGAATCCATCAGCGCGAAGCTGGAGGAAATGGGCGCGGAGATCCGCGAATACGACGAAGCGGTCTACGTCGGCAGGACCGGCCCGCTGAACAAGGTCAACATCAAGACGATGCCGCACCCCGGCTTTCCGACGGATATGCACCCGCAGATCGCGGCGGTGCTTTCCATCGCCAACGGCACGAGCATCATCAACGAGAGCGTGTGGGAGAACCGCTTCAAATACGTCGACGAGCTCAAGCGCTTCGGCGCGAACATCCAGGTGGACGGCAAGATCGCGGTCATCGAGGGCGTGGAGAAGCTGAAGGCGGCTCCGGTCCGCGCGACCGACCTGCGCGCCGGCGCTGCGATGATAATCGCCGGACTCATGGCGGAGGGCGAGACCGAGATAACCCACATCCACCACATCGAGCGCGGCTATGAGAATATCATCGAGAAGCTCCGCGCGCTCGGCGCCGACATAAGCTTGAAAAAGGACTATACCGACACGGAAAACGTCGCCGGATAAAACGGAATAGAATAAAAAAGCGGGGTGGGCGCGGCGCCCGCCCCGTTTTCGATAAAAGGAGAAGTGAGCGCCTTGCGGTTTTTCAGCATCGCATCCGGAAGCAAAGGCAATTGCATATGCGTCGAAAGCGGCGGAACCGCCGTCCTCATAGACGCGGGAGTTCCGTCCCGCCGCGTAGCCGAAGTGCTGCACGGCTTCGGCATTGCGCCCGCCGCGGTGAAGGGCGTCTTCATCACGCACGAGCACTCCGATCATGTCAAATGCCTGCCTTACGTCATCCGCGCCGTCAAGGCGCCGGTCTTCGCGAATATGAACACGATAAACGCGCTGAACTTGCGCGCCGCTTCGGACGGCTGCGCCTTCTACGAGCTGCCGACGGGCAGGGAGGCGGATATGGGCGCGCTCTCGCTGTGCTCCTTCCGCACGTCCCACGATGCCGCCGAAAGCGTCGGCTACGTTGTTTCCGACGGCAAAACGCGCCTCGCGGTCTGCACCGACACCGGCAGG
The DNA here is from genome assembly GCA_017438525.1 of Clostridia bacterium. Taxonomy (NCBI): domain Bacteria; kingdom Bacillati; phylum Bacillota; class Clostridia; species Clostridia bacterium. The sequence goes on along the minus strand of JAFRVI010000057.1, from coordinate 13,577 downwards.
ATGACGAAGGAGGCTTCTGAGGCGATCGCCGGCTGCCGCCTTGTCTACATAGAATCCAACCACGACGAGGAAATGCTCATCAACGGCCCGTACCCGGCGTATCTGAAAGACCGCATCCTCAGCAGCCGCGGCCACCTGTCAAACACCGAGTGCGCCTGCTCCTGCCGCGCCTTCGCGGCGAGCGGCGCTGAGCACTTCGTCCTCGCGCACCTGAGCGAAGAGAACAACACGCCCGAGCTCGCGGTCACCACCGTCGGCGGCATCCTCGCCGCGGGCGGCGTACGCGTAGGCGAAGACTGCACGCTCGAAGCGGCGGGGCAGTACGGGCCCTCGCGCGTGTACGAAATATAAAGGAAGAAACAATGAGCGTAAAGACCGATTTCCTGCGGCTGCGCAGGGAGTACATCGAATCCGAATACGAACGCCTCAACGCCATGCAGCGCAAAGCGGTGCTCGCTTCGGGCAGCCCGCTTCTCATCCTCGCGGGAGCCGGCAGCGGCAAAACGACCGTCATAGTCGAAAAGATCGCCTGCCTGCTGCGCTTCGGCGACGCCTATAACAGCGACGAAGTCTGCTTCGACCCGACCGCGGACGACGTCGCGGAGCTGGAAGCCGCGCTGAAGCTGAAAGCGCCGCTTTCCGAGCGCCTGCGCCGGATGCTCTCCGTCGACGCGCCGAAGCCGTGGCAGGTGCTGGCGATAACCTTCACCAACAAGGCGGCGAACGAGCTGAAGGAGCGCATCGCGCTCTCCTGCGGCGCCGACGCCGCGCAGGACGTCTGGGCGTCCACCTTCCACTCGGCATGCGTGCGCATCCTGCGCCGCGAGATCGAAGCGCTCGGCTACTCGAGCGCCTTCACCATCTACGACGCGGACGACACCAAGCGCGTGATAAAAGAAGCCGTGAAGTCCCTCGGGCTCGACGGCGACTACTACAAGCCCGCCGCGGTCGCGGCGCGCATCTCCGCGGCGAAGTCCGCCTTCATCGGCGCCGACGAATACGCGAAGGACGCGACCGGCGACGTCTTCCTCGAGAGCGTCGCGAAGATCTACGCCCGCTACGCCGAAACGCTGAAAAAAGCCAACGCCGTCGACTTCGACGACATCATCAACCTTACCGTGAAGCTCTTCCGCGAGTTCCCGGACCGCCTGGCGTACTGGCGCGAAAAGTTCCGCTTCGTCCTCGTCGACGAGTATCAGGACACCAACGCCGCGCAGTTCCTGCTCGTCTATCTGCTGACGAAGGAAACGCGCAGCGTCTGCGTCGTCGGCGACGACGACCAGAGCATCTACAAATTCCGCGGAGCGACGATCCGCAACATACTCGACTTCGAGAAATACTACCCCGAAGCCGTCACCATACGCCTCGAGCAGAACTACCGCTCGACGGGCAACATCCTCGCGGCGGCGAACGCCGTCATCGCGAACAACCTCGAGCGCAAGGGCAAAAACCTCTGGACCGAGAAGCCGCTCGGCGAAAAGATCACGCTCTGCACCTGCGCGGACGAGCGCGGCGAAGGCGACTACGTCGCGGCGTGCATCCTGAAGCATCAGCGCGAGGGCGGCAAGCTTTCCGACTGCGCGGTGCTCTACCGCACGAACGCGCAGGCGGCGCAGATCGAGCAGAGCTTAAACTACTTCAAGATCCCCAACCGCGTCATCGGCGGCACGCGCTTCTTCGAGCGCCGCGAGATAAAAGACGTGATTTCCTACCTCTGCGTAATAGCCAACCCGAGCGACGACCTGCGCCTTAAGCGCATAATCAACCTGCCCAAGCGCGGCATCGGCGACACGACGGTGGAAGCCGCCGAACGCATCGCCGCGGGGCTGGGCGAGCCCATCATAAACGTAATACGCGAAGCGGAGAACTACCCCGACCTCGAGCGGTCGAAGGCGAAGCTCGCGGAGTTCTGCGCGCTGCTGGACGAGCTTACCGACGCGGCGCTGAACGCGCCCTTCGAGGATATCGTCAAGACCGTCGCGGAGAAGAGCGGCTATATGGCGATGCTCGCGGCGGAGCGCGACCGCGACGGACTCGACCGCGCGGATAACGTCCTCGAGCTCGGCTCGATGCTCATCCGCTACAAAAACGACAAGACCGCCGCCGGCGAAGAAGCGACGCTTACCGGCTTCCTCGAGGATATGTCCCTCGTCACCGACATCGACGACTACGACAAAAACGCCGACGCCGTCGTGCTCATGACGCTGCACAACGCCAAGGGGCTGGAGTTCAACGTCGTCTTCATAACCGGCCTCGAGGAGGAGCTCTTCCCGTCGATGCGCTCATACGACGACGGCGAGATCGAGGAGGAGCGCCGCCTTATGTACGTCGGCGTCACACGCGCGCGGGAGAAGCTCTACCTGACCCGCGCCGAGCAGCGCCTGCTCTACGGCGCGACGCGCTTCAAGAGGCCGTCCCGCTTCCTCGAGGAGCTGCCGCGCGAATACGTCGAGAAGACCGATACCCTCCCGAAACGCACGGTGAAAGCCGACTTCGGCGACTTCTTCGGCGTCGCGCGCTCGACCTACGCGCCCAAGCGCCCGCCCGCGGGACGCCCGCCGCGTCCCTCGGCTTCCGCCTCCGCGCCGAAGGCGGGGAAGACCTTCTCCGTCGGCGACCGCGTGAAGCACGCGGCCTTCGGCGAAGGCACGGTCGTCTCCGCGATCCCGATGGGCAACGACACGCTGCTCGAGGTCAATTTCACGGTCGGCAAAAAGAAGATAATGGCGAACTTCGCCCCGATAGAGAAGATATAATATGAACGATATTCATATTTCAAGCGCAAAAAAGCCGTACGCGATGCCCGAAGGGCTGACGCTCCTGCCGGAGCGCACCTGCTGCTTCACGGGGCACCGCCCGGCGGCGCTCGGCTTCGTGGAGGACAGCGCGGAGGCTGTGCGCGTCAAGGCGCGCCTGCGCGAAGAGATCCTGCGGCACGCCGCGCTCGGCGTGGACGTCTTCATCACCGGCATGGCGCAGGGGATCGACACGTGGGCGGGGGAGATATGCGCCCGCCTGCGCGGAGAGGGAACTCCGCTGCGGCTGATCGCGGCGCGTCCGAGTCCGGCGCAGATGTCGAAGGCGTCGGGCGAGGCGAAGCAGCGTTACGAAGCGCTGCTGGAGCAGTGCGACGCGGTGGTGACCGTTTCGGAGAAATACACCCCGTGGTGCAACCACGACCGCGACCGCTTCATGGTGGAAAACTCGGCTTACGTCATCGGCGTCTACAACGGCGCCGACTCCGGCGGCACGTATTACACCCTGCGCTACGCGCGAAAGCTCGGCCGCGCCATCACGCTCATCACCACCGGCACGATACTGGACCTCTGAAGGCTCCCCTGTGCAAGGTAGCGGAGCGAGAAACGCGGCAGTGAATGACAGTCCAGTGGACTGTCAGAGCCGCGTTTCTGACCGAGCCCGCAGGCGAGAAAGCTGTCATTTTTGCGGAGCAAAATGACTGAGGGGTTGTTGGTTTCCTCAAAGCGAACCTGTGATTGCACAACCCCTCCGTCTCGCCTCGCTTTCACCTCGGCGATCCACCTCCCCTTGCACAGGGGAGGCGTAACCCCGCCGTGCGCCCCTCGCGCGCGGCTTTGAATTATAAAAAACCGATTTCTGAAAAAGCACGGTAAAAGAGCGCACGCGTTTGGCGTGCGCTCTTTCGATGATTTAGCTTTACGGGCGATAGCTTCTATTCGCCTTATCTGTCCATGTGAATAGTGTATCCCTCGTAAATATTGCTGATGGCCGCGAAGGCGGCGTCGCCGACCTTGCCTTCCATATTTATCAGGTTGGCTTCCGGAACGTCGGCGTAACCCGGATTCCTGGCGTAAAGAGTACCGGTGTAAATATCGCTGACGGTGCTGTTATACGGAATATTCAGCGTACCGCTGCTGACGCAGTTATCAAAGGAGAGATAAGTGCCGCCGACCAGCTGCCCGATGAACGGAGCGACATACAGGTATCCGGCTCCTTTATTGCACGGCTCCCAGTAAATATCCGCGCTCACGGTGCAGTCTTTGAACAGCGAGTGGTAGTTTGATTTCGTTTCCCATGCAGCAACTGTAATTCCGCCGATATTGCCGGACTTAGAGCGAATCGTACCGGAAACGGTGACGTTATCGAACTGTGCGCCGTAGTAGGTATATGACGACAGAACGCCGGTATCGAGGCCGGTCACGATATTGCAGTCGACCTTCAGATTCTTAATCGTGCCGTTGCAGACTTCGCCGAACAGCGCGATGGCTGAAGTCTCAGGCATCGCTGAATCATCGTTCCAGTTGAAACGGATGGTATGATTGCCGCCGTCGAAAACGCCGAAGTAAACGCCCGAATAAGAGTCGTGAGCAAATTCGCCCTTCATTACGTAGATGACGTTCATGCACCAGTTTTCAATCGTGATGTCGCTTGTAAGCTTGTAGCAATACTCATTCAGGCTCTGCTCCCAATCGGCGTCATACTCATAATCGTTCGCAATGGCGCGGAAGTCCTTCGCGCTCGAGATGAGATAAGGATAATCCTCGTCGCCGAAGCCGCCGGAATACTTAATCTCGGCGGTGAAGGGACTGAAGGAATCGGTGATGAAGGTGATGACTCCTTCAACGGGATCGTAGTAATACTTATTCAGCGCAAGATCGGCGATATCATCGACCTCGGTAAGCGCGGTCGAGTTGTGATAGAATCCCTGAATATCGACCTGACCGATTTTCATTTCGACAGTGATGCCGGTCGAGCTCGAGACCTTCTGCCCGTTCTGATTCACGAGGGAAACGTCGTAGGTTATCGCGTTGTTGCTGTTATTGATAACCACGGAGGCGTCGGTGCTCGTGGGCGTGACGGTAAGCGTCAGGACGTCGCCGGGAGCGGCATTTTCGGAACCGGCGGGAACCGTGGCGGTGTTTTCGCCAGCAGTGATGACCGTTTCACCGGTCGCGGGAACAGTCGCGTTGGAAATCGCCTGTCCGGGGAACTCGGAGAGGGCGTCGTAAGTGTTGCTGAAGCTGTCGCTCTCGACGGTGAACTGAGTCGCAAGGGCGTTCAGGCCGAAGCTGATCTCGGGCTTCGCGTTCGGCAGCGGGTTTGCTTCATTGCCGGTATTGCTCGGCAGATAAATAACGAGCGCGATAACGCCGGAGGTAGTTTTCTTCTGCAGATTCGCGGTGGGAACCAGCTCGGTATCAGAGATCTTACCGGCGGTGCCGATAGCGCTAATCGCGTCTTCGCGGGTGGCGAAAGGAGCGGTAACGTTCTGCGCCTGACCGAACTTCAGGTAATTGGAGAGCTTATAGGTAACTCCGACCTGATTGGTTCCTTCCTTCTCTTCATAAACCTTCGCGGCGAGACTGTACTTGAACGCGAGATCGCCCTCGTTCTTAACGCGGACGTACGCGACCTGTACCGCGCCGGGCTCGAAGGTAAGCGCGCCGGCAGTCTCGTTGAAAATCTTGGTCTGATCGGTCACGGTTACCCAATTGTCCTCATTGGAGAAACCGCCGTCATTTTCGCCGGTGTACTTCTCAATCACCATTTCCAAGCTGCCGGAGACGATCTTGTTTCTGCCGCTGGTGACGCTGTCGTTATACCACGCGTAGGTGGTGCCGGCGAACATCGTGAAGCACAGCACGAACGACAGGAAGCTGCTCAGAAACGCACGCTTGGCTGATTTCTGTTTTTTCATTGTGTCTCCTCCTTTGTGTTTTGGGGGGTAATTAACATTTCGGATCAAAAGCGGCGATATGCGCCTCTTATGATTTATAAATATGTAACCTTTCCGCCTTTCCGGCGGTGGAGCTCCCTCAGACGAGGGAGCTGTCGAGAAGGGCAACGCCATTCGAGACTGAGGGAGGGAAAACCCTGCCTCTTTCGCGAACGGAGTGTTGAAGGAGAGGCCTTTCACTCCCTCCGTCATCCTCGGCTTCGCCTCGGATGCCACCTCCCTCGTCTGATGGAGGTGTTCAACGCTCTGTGGTCGCCTTTCCGGCGGTAGAAGGACGCAACCTGCGTCGTGTCCTTCTACCGCCGCCCGTTCGCAAACGGGCGGCAATAAGCTTAGTTAGCTGTGCGTGTTGTCACGCGGGGGTGATTACGCATAAATGTTGCTGTAATCAATGCCGGTGCACTCAGGAGCAACATAGAACTTCTGTGCGCCGCCATTTATGATGTTGAACGTACCACCGGTTACGCTGACCTTAACCTTACCAGTGTAGTCAGTGCCATTCGGGTTGACAATGTACAGAGGAGTATAACCGCTGATGTTACCATTAGTGATACTCACATCGATAGTCGCGTTTCCGTAATAAGAAACACCAACGCCAGCGCCTGCGGTAGACGTTCCGCTACCATTGTAATGGTTGCTGGAGGGCTGCGCAGTACCAGTGATGGTACCGCCTTCAACTGTCAGCTTACCAGCGCGGACTTCGATACCGGTGGTGCCGGTAATCTTGGCGCCTTCTTTAACGTTAACAGTAGCTTTACCATTCAGAGCAACCGCAACGTCATCATTTTCGATTTCGCCATAGATATTAATGACGGTGTCGCCGGTCTTCATATTGCCATCGACAAAGAGTATACCTTCAACCTTGCCGTAAATATCAACTGTAGCGTTTCCTTCAGCTTCGGTGTTCGTGCCATAGGACTTTCTCACAAAAATGGGGTAGTCGCCTTTAACAGTAACGCCTTCGCCGATAATTACATGGGGGTTCTTATCGGTTGTTGCACCCGCGACAAGGATTCCGAAATAATCGGCGTCGATTGTGCCGTTCTTCAGAGTAACAGTACCGTCATAAACAAAGAAGGCACCGTCGGAATCACCGGTTATCGTGTTACCACCGAGGTCAATGGTGATTTCCTTATCAGTATTAATAACGATGTAATCATCGATATCGCCGGTAACCGTAATGATATCTCCGTTTTCTGCATCAGCAATAGCGGTTCTCAATGCAGAAGTGTCAGCCGCCTTGATGACAGGGAATTCGGCAAGAGCATCATACTGATTGCCAAAACTGTCTTCTTCAACAGTCGCCTGAGTCGCAACCACGGCAACATCAATAATGACGTCCTTTTCCTGATACTCGTTGCCCGCGAGTTCGTCCATATGGACGGCGAGAGCGAAGTAATCAGTTTCGCCAACATCGAGTTTGCCATTGGGGGCGGCAGTGATTGTACCCGCAACAACGGGAGCAGCATCGGCCTTAATGTCATCCCACTTAGTGGCCTGAACATTATTATACTCAACGCCATCAGCAAGAACATACTGAAGGGCTCCCGCAAGACCGCGATCGGCTATGCTGAGAATGATGTTGTACTTGAGAGCGAGGTTGCCCTTGTTCTCAACGCCGAGGTAGACGATCTGAGTTTTGCCGGGCTCCCAAAGGGTAACGGTGCTGTTGTTGGCAGTAGCCGCTTCCTTGAAGATATCGCCCTGTCCGTCAGCGATGGAAACATAGCCATTGCCGCTGTTCATAACCAGATCGACCTTCAGCTTACCGGCAAGAATGCGGTTGTTGCTGCTGGTTACGCTGTCGGTAAACCACGCGAAAGTGGTACCGGCCAGCATGGTGAAGCACATAGCAAGGATAAGCAGGGAGCTTATCAGAGCGCGCTTCGTTGACTTTTTCTTTGTCATGATGTTTTCCTCCTAAGATTCTTTATTTTGCAAAATATATAAAAGAGCCATGACACTCTTTTATACACCTATTCGGCTTCCCCTCGAGGGTAGCGAAGCGGAGGGCGCGGTAGTGAATGACAGCCCGGTGGGCTGTCAGAGCCGCGACCTGACCGAGCCCGCAGGCGAGACAGCTGTCGAGAAGGGCAACGCCCTTCGAGACTGATGAGGTGTTATTCAATAATAACCGTGCGCGTATGTGCTGCGCCTCATCCGCCTTGACGCCGCCTACGGCGGCTACACCTCATCCGGCGCTTCGCGCCACCTTCTCCTCAAGGGGAAGGCTTATTATCCCCTCGCGCTCCGCCGCGAACATTAAACAACATAATCAGTATTATGTTGTTTAATTTCGGCGCGCCGCCTCAGAGAGCTTCGTCCGCGCGGATCGCGGAACGGCGCCCGGCAGGCCTTCTGCCGTGAAACCAAACAGTCGTCGCGAAAACCTCTCGCTTTCGCGGTTTTCGCGCGCCGCCTGACAACAATTTCTTATCATAAGGCGATAATAGACTATTCAATCAAACGCTATTATAAACGCTCCGAATGAAAAATGCAAGAGTTTTTTGGAAAAAAATTAATAATTCAGCTGACTTTTTTTGCTTTTCGAGGCAAAAAGCCGTTCGCGGACGGTGTTTTCGGCGAAAGCGGCGCCGCGGACCGCGGTCCGGCGCGGGAGCGTCACGCAGACTCCGGTCGCGCGAAAAGGGATCCGCCGCGGGCGTGTACAGGCGGTCTTTTACATTTACCGCGAATTGCGTTTACGCCGTTTCGGTATGGCCTTGCTATCGAAACGCGCTACTATTTTATTATGTAGATTGTTTCGCGCCATCCTGCAAATTAAACAACATAATACTGATTATGTTGTTTAACCAAAATTAATAAATACGTCTACGTCGCGTGAGTTTAAGCGTGCACTTCTCAAATAAATTCACGGGCTTTTGGTGTTAGATTAAGTTTGAAATCAAGCGCATTTGCTTCGTTGAAGGGGTAATTTTATGAAGAAAGCTCTCAACATCACGAAAAAAGTCTTCATATGGCTGCTTGTTGTGTTCTCGGTAGCGATGATCGTGTTCACGCTGATATCGGTAACGACCTTCAATCAGAATGACCGCGGCATTTTCGGCTACCGTTTATTCGCGGTAAAGACGAATTCGATGGCGGCAACCGACTTCAAAGCGGGCGACGTTGCGATAATCAAAAAGCTTGATTCCGAAGGCCTTGCGCAGCTGAAGGAAGGCGATATCATCGCCTTCATCTCGCAGAACGGCGAGAGCTACGGCGAAACGATAACCCACAAGATCCGCCGCTTGACCACGGACGCGGAAGGCAACCCCGGCTTCGTGACCTACGGCACGACGACCGACACCGACGACGAGACCGTTGTGACTTACCCATACGTGATAGGACAGTATAAAGGCCGCATCGCGTGCATAGGCTCGTTCTTCCTGTTCCTCAAAACTACGCCGGGCTTCATCACCTGCATATTCGTGCCGCTGACGTTGCTCATCCTCTATAACGGAGTAAAGCTGATAATCCTATTCCGCCGCTACAAGCGCGAACAGCTCGAGAGCCTCGAGAAGGAGCGCAGCGAGGTTGAAGAAGAGAAGAAGCGTTCCGCCGAGATGATGCGCAAGCTCGAGGAGCTTCAGGAGCAGCTCCGCGCGAGCGGTATAAATATAGATAATGTAGAAACTTCCGCAAAAGCACCGGAAACGGAATCCCCCGAGGCTGAAGGCGAAACGGAAGCGGACGGAGCCGACAAATGAGCGAAACCGTAAAAAAAAACGATTCCGGCGCGCATCTTCGCGAGAGCGAGGAGTGCCCGAAAAAGAAATGGCCGGCGATTGTCAGAAGAGTACTGCTTATTCTGATTGTCGCGCTTGCCGTAGGCATGGTAGTATTCACAATCTTCTCGGTGACCGTTTTCGATCAGAACGACCGTGGCATATTCGGTTTTAAGTTCTTCGTTGTCCAGACGGATTCGATGGCGGCGACCGATTTCAAGGCGGGCGATGTCGTGATATCGAAAGAAACAGACCCGGAGACGCTCAAGCCCGGCGATATAATTACATTCATCTCTCGCGACGGTTCCAGCTACGGCGAAACGATCACGCACAAGATCCGCCGCCGCACGACCGACGCGGAAGGCCGTCCCGCTTTTGTTACCTATGGTACGACGACGAATTCGGACGACCGCTCGACGGTTTCGTATCAATACATAATCGGCAAATACGTTGGGCGCATACCGGGCATCGGCGACTTCTTCGCGTTTATCAAGACGCCGCCGGGCTATATGATATGTATCTTCGTGCCGTTCATCCTGCTGATAATGTATCACGGATTCAACGTTATCCGCATGTTCCGCAGATACAGACGCGAGCAGAAGGAAGAAATGGAAACGGAGCGTCAGCAGCTCGAGGATGAGCGTACCGAAACGATGCGGATGCTCGAGGAGCTCCGCAAGCTTCAGGCGAAGCTCGGGGAGCAGGGCGTCGACGTCGGCGCTTCACCCGCCGCGTCCGCCGAAGAGGAGCCCGCCGTCGACGGCGGCGCCGAAGCCGGGGCTGAGGAGCTCCGTGAAGAGGGTTCTTAACAGCTTTTGCTGTATAGAATAGATCGTCATAATAATTAAATATAAGGAGGAAAACCAAAATGACGAAAAACAAGACCAAGAAAACAATTTTGGTAAGCCTTGTCGCTATGCTTGTCTGCGTTGCGATGCTTACCGGCGTGACCTACGCGCTGTTCTCGAAGACTGTGACTTCCGCGAACAACGTAATCACCGTGAGCAAGTATGATGTGGCGGTTCAGTGGTCTAGCGCGGCTGACAGCGGTTATGCCGAACTCACAGAAGCAGATTCGATTTTCAAGTCTACAGATGCAGATACAACGGGCCTTACGTCTGGCTCCCAGGTCGTTAGGTACATCAAGCTCATCAACAACAATAGCTATGATGTAACTGTGAATATTAGTATTGCGTATACTTCTGGAGAAACTAATACTCTTGCCGAGTATCTGAAGGTATACAAAACCGCAACTTCAGCCGACACTACCGGTGCCACGGAGGTTACTTTCGCCGACGCGCAACTCATAGCCGCGACCGACAATACGTTAAACCTTGTTGTAGCTGCTTCTACTCCTAACATTGCTTCTATAGCTGTACCCGCCGGCAAATCCCGCTACGTTGGTATCGGCTTCAAGGTCGCTGATCTTTCGGGGGCCCCAACAACGGATCTCGCAGCTAACTTCGGCCTTACTATCGACCTTGCTCAGGTTTCGGCCTAACCCCCTTTCAACACAACGTTTATAAACCCTACTTTTGCAGAAAGGAGGAAAACAACCTATGAAAACAACAACCAATAAGCGCGCCAAAGGCGACAGATCCGTGAAACACGCTCTTTACGTCAGCATCGGAGTTATGGTGCTGAGTCTGGTAATGCTCGTCGGCATGACCTTCGCGTGGTTCACCGCGCAGGTGGAATCCGATACAAACTTCATCAGGACCGGCTCTGTCAGTGTCGCTATGGAGTGGAAAGAGAACTGGGCCGATAATTGGACGAGTTTCACTTCTTCGTCGAAGCTTTATGACGTGACCTGGATTCCGGGTGAATACGGCGTGCGCTATATCCACGTAAAGAACAACAACGCGTTCCCCGTTTCGCTCGACGTTACCATCGGAGCGATTTCGGACGTTGAAAACTCCGCTGCCCTTAAGTCCGAGCTCAATATTTACAAGAAGACTGAGGGCGTAGATGCTGCCGTCACGTCGCTTGTCGCTATGGGCACTCCCACGCAGATGGACGCCGCGAACGCCGGCAAGATCGTTGAGAACAAGGTCCTGGCGGCCGGCGAGGAAATCGTCGTAGCGCTTGCGATCGAACTCAAGTCTACCGCTACCGTGGAAAACGCCGCTGTTCAGTTCAAGGTCATCATCGGCGCATCCCAGCAGGCGGCTACGACTCCCGATGCCACGCTCACGAGCCTGACTTCCGCGCAGATAGAGGCGACAGGCTGGCCCGTGGATTCCGCGGATCCCACGAATCCCGCGACAAATGGCATTGACAGCTTTGTAACAAATCCGCCTGTGCATTGTAACGAGCTCGATATGGCTGCTTCTTTCTCCGCGAACGAGACTGCCGCGGAGGTAGCTGAGAAGGAGTATAAAGATTGGCGCGTAGACTTCCTGCTCTCCTTCAACAAGGACGTTGCGGCCACCGACATCTTCATCGCCGGGCAGATGGATAGCTTTGGTCCCTACTGGATTGGAGATATTATCGGCAAGGATCTCACCGCGGGCGAAAAGCTTGCGATAATGTACGACTGGATCGCGCCCGCGTTCGGAAACCAGCCCTTCGTGATTTCTTACGAAGATGTTGTCACTACAGTCGGCGTCTTCAACTGCGGAATATCCAGACTCGACGATACCGTCACTGATCTCGTTGCAACTCTCGAGCTCGTCATGTATGACGAAAGCAACAACCCGCACGTGATCAGAACCACGACTTACACTTTTGACTGATGAAGGGCCATTTAGGGCGCGAAACAACCACTTAAACGCGCGGGCGCACGGCGCGTGCTCGTTGCGCTCGCGCAAACCAAAGCATCAAACGGCAAGACGGGGGTCATGACCCGTCGGACCCTTTTGACGAATAAACTTTTTACAGGAGGAAAACAATGACTAAATCCAAGAAGACAAAAAAAGCGTTGTTGAGCAGCTTCATGGTTCTGATGCTTTGCTTCACGATGCTTGTCGGAACCACTTTTGCATGGTTCACCGATAGCGTTACTGCCGGCAATAACAGGATCATCGCCGGCAACCTCAGCATCGATCTCTTGATCAAGACCAAGGGCGATACTGATTACGTCTCCGTCAAGGAAGACGCCACCAAAGCCGCGTTCGATTACGACCTTTGGGAGCCCGGCTACACTGAAGTCGCGAATGCCAAGGTTATGAACACCGGCAACCTCGCGCTCAAGTACACCATGAGACTTGTTGCCAACGGCGACGTTTCGATCCTCGCCGACGTCATCGACGTCTACTACGCTGCGAGCGAAGTCGCTGTTGCTGACAGAACCCTCGGCGGTCTGACCCGCCTCGGCACTCTCGCCGAAGTCATCGGCGGCGGCGCTCAGTACAATATCAACGACAACCTGCTCGCCGGAGAGTCCGACTTTGCGACCATCGCCCTGCACATGCAGGAGACCGCCGGCAACGAGTATCAGGGCCTTTCCATCGGCTCCAGTTTCGCGCTGCAGATCCTCGCCACGCAGTACACCTACGAGGCCGACAGCTTCGACAATCAGTATGACGCTCTCGCTGAGTATGATGAAGTTCCCGTTGCGACCGTGACCGCGATCAATCCCGGCACGATCGACGTGAGCGACAACGGCGGTATCATCGCTGACGACATCGAGCTCGACAAGGCGTATGAGTTTGCTGCCACCGAAGCCACCGCCGACCCCGACTATGCCGGTTATCACGCCGACTTCGTCATTAGTGCCGACAACGCCATCCCCGCGAATGCCCTGCTTGTTGCGGGCCAGTATGACACTTTCGGTGCCGGTTGGTACGGTCAGGTGCTCCCCGCGACAGCGGCTGACACCGAGATCCGTCTGCTGAAGGACGGTATGGGCGTTTCGATCACCTATGATGAGCTCTGCAATCTCGTCAAGACGTTCGATTGCGGCGCCAAGGATGTTTCCGGGACCAACGCTCTCGCCGGAACGACCGTCAAGGTCGAGCTCCGCCTCTATAAGACGGATACGACTCTCGGCGCGCTCTCCAGCTTCGACAGCGAGACCGGCTATTACATCGTCGCCGGATCCTTCACCTACACGTTCTGATGAAACGTGACGTCATCGGCGCCTTGCGCCGTGACGATTGAGAAAGCCACAACGCCGGCTGACGCGATATCGC
>JAFRVI010000056.1 GCA_017438525.1 Clostridia bacterium | reverse complement strand
TGACCTATACCGAGATGGCGAACGCGGGTCAGCCCGTCTGGTCGTCGCTGCTGATAATCGCGGCGATACTCGTCGTCGCACCGGCGGCGCTTTCGCTGCTCTTCTCGGAAATCATGCGCAAGCTCGGCTGGATAAAGCAGGGCGATATGCTGCTTGATATCTAATGCAAATAAACGCAATGAAAAAGGACGCTCAATGAGCGTCCTTTTTGCATACCTGCGGAATATACGGACACAACAAAAAGCACGCCGCGAGACGTGCTTTTGCTATACGGAAAAAACCGTTTTTACTTATTCTCGTTCGCGCGCTTCATGATGGCGGACTTTTTGTTCGCGGCGGTGTTCTTGTGGAGAATACCCTTCGCGGCGGCCTGGTCGATCGCCTTGACGGTCTTGCGCATGGCGGCGTCGGTGGCGGCCTTGTCGCCGGACTCGGCGGCGGCGTTGAACTTCTTGATGTCGGTCTTCAGCTGAGACTTGATCATCTTGTTCTGCATATTCTTCTTCTCGGCGACGAGAACGCGCTTCTTTGCGGACTTAATGTTAGCCAAAGTTTTCCCTCCTCATAGTAGGAATCATTCAAAGTCGGGGACTATTATATCATCATTTATTTTGAAATGCAAGTGTTTTTTTGAAAAAGTTGACTAAAGGTGTTTTTTGAGATAAATCAGAACTTTTTCGAGATTGCATATTGACTTTTTCAAAACGGGGGAATATAATAATAACAGTTGAACAGTTGTTCAACTGTTAGCGAGAAAATCACGCGTTCCTTTACATAACGAAAGGGTGGAGCAAATATGGAAGAAAGAATCAACAATAACGCTGCCGAAACTGCAAATACCGCTGCCGCCGCCGAAACTGCAAATACCGCCGAAACCGCGCGCGTAGACCGCGTGATCGAAGCGGAGGAGGCGTTCCGCGACGCGGCGAAGATCTTTTCCGTCGCGGAGCTGTTCCGGCTTTTCGGCGACCCGACGCGCGTCGGGATAATGACGGTGCTTTACGAAAAAGAACGCTGCGTCTGCGAGCTTTCCGACCTGCTCGGGATGACCGTTTCCGCGATCTCCCACCAGCTCCGTCTGCTCAAGCAGAGCGGCCTCGTCAAATACCGCCGCGAGGGCAAGCACCTCTACTACTCCCTCGCCGACTCCCACGTCAGCACCATCCTCGCGCAGGGCTTCGAGCACGTGAACGAGTAGGCGAAGCGGCGTTTGCCGCCCGGCGTAAAACCTTCACATATCCATCTTCCGAAGAAGGCGAATCAAATGAAACTCTATCCCGAACATAAAAAAGAATTCCTGTTCCTCGGCTTCTGCCTGCTGCTGACCGCGGGGCTTTTCGCCGCGGAGCATCTCGAGCTCGAGCCGTGGATGTGCGCCGTCGGCTACGGGCTGCTCTACCTGCTCGCGGGCGGCGAGGTCTTCCTGACCGCGCTGAAAAAGCTTCTCAAGGGCAAGCCGTTCAGCGAAGAAACGCTGATGAGCATAGCCGCGATAGGCGCGTTCTGCATCGGCAGCTACGTCGAGGGCGCGGCGGTGCTGATATTCTACCGCGTCGGCGAGACCTTCAACGACATGGCGTCGGATAACGCGCGCGACTCGGTCGCCGCGCTGATGAAGGTGTGTCCGGAGACCGCGTCGCTCGTCACGGAGGACGGCGAGAGGACGGTCAGCCCGTCGGAAGTCAAGGTCGGCGATATCGTCGCCGTCCGCCCGGGCGAGAAGCTCCCGCTTGACGGAGTCGTCGTTTCCGGCTCCGCTTCGATCGACACGGCGGCGGTGACGGGCGAATCCGCGCCGCGCTTCGCGGAGGCGGGAACAGAGGTCTTCGCCGGCTGCCTCTGCCTCGACGGGGCGCTGCGTATCCGCGTGACCGCGGACTACGAGGACAGCACAGTCGCGAACATGATAAAGCTGACCGAGCACGCCGCCGAACGCAAGGCGAAAACGGAGAAGTTCATCACGAAGTTCGCGGCGATATACACCCCCTGCGTCGTCGGCGCGGCGGTGATCTACGCCGTCGCGGTGCCGCTTATACTCCAGGCGTGCGGATTTGAGCCCGCGTGGGAGGAGTGCGTCAGAAACGCTCTCGGCTTCCTCGTCGTATGCTGCCCCTGCGCGCTGGTGCTTTCGGTGCCGCTTGCGTTCTTTTCCGCCTGCGGACGCGCGACAAAATCGGGCGTGCTCATAAAGGGAGGCGCCTCGATGGAGCGCCTTGCGAAAGTCGGCACCGTCGTCTTCGACAAGACCGGCACCGTCACCGACGGCAATCTCGAGGTCGATTCCGTCGTCCCCGAAGGGATAAGCGAAAAGGAGCTTTTGAAATACGCGGCTTCGGCGGAGTATTCGTCGAAGCACCCGATCGCCGAAGCGATAAAGAAAAGGTACGGCGAGCCGGTCGGCGCCTCCGGCGAAGTTTTCGCCGAGACGGGCGGACGCGGGGTCCGCGCCCGCGTCGACGGAGCCGAAGTGCTCGTCGGCAGCCGGCGCTTTCTGGCGGAGAACGGCATTTCCGGACTGCCCGACGCTGGCGGAGTCACCGCCGTCTACGTCGCCGTCGGCGGCGCGTTCCGCGGTTACCTTACCCTGCGCGACGAGCTGAAGCCGGACGCGGAGGAGGCCGTGCGCCGCCTTCGCAAGGCCGGAATCGGCCGCGTCGCGGTCTTCAGCGGCGACGCTTCCGAAGCGGCGCGCGCGGCGGCTGAGCGCATCGGCGCGGACGAAGGCGTCGGCGAGCTTCTCCCCGCGGATAAGTGCACCCTGCTCGAAGAGGAGAAGGCGCGCGCCGTCACCGCCTTCGCGGGCGACGGCATAAACGACGCTCCCGCGATCGCCGTGGCGGATGTCGGCGTCGCCATGGGCGCGCTCGGCAGCGACGCAGCGATAGAAGCAGCGGACGTCGTGCTGATGGGCGACAGTCCCTCCCGCATCGCGGACGCTATATCTGTTTCCAAAAAGGCGGTCGTCGTCGCGAAGGAGAATATCTGGTTCTCGCTCATAGTCAAGGCGGCGGTGCTCGTCGCGAGCGCGCTCGGCTACGCGCCGCTCTGGCTCGCCGTCGTCGCGGACGTCGGAGCCGCCGTCGCGGCGGTCGCAAACTCGGCGTTGAACGGACGATAAGACAACCTTTTTGAAAAAAATAAAATTTACTCTTGACATCTGCGCGCTGCGGCGGTATAATCTTACTTGCTGTCGGACGCTTAGCTCAGCTGGAAGAGCACCTGCTTGACGTGCAGGGGGTCAGGGGTTCAAGTCCCTTAGCGTCCACCAAACAAAAAAGGACACCGGTTTTCCGGCGTCCTTTTTTGCGTTATTATAAGCTGTTTTCTATTGATTTTTTGCGGGGTGTGTGATAATATAATATTCGTGAGTTTATACTCAAATCAATGAGAGGAGAAACACTATGAAAAAGTTCCTGTCAATGCTGCTTGCGACCGTTTTCACGCTGACCGCGTTCGGCGCGGTAACGGTTTTCAGCGGCTTCATCGGAGCCGGCGCGGTTGAATACGAATACTACAGATACGAAAGTCTGCCCGGCTATTCCATCTTTACCGACGCGGAGTTGGCGCTGATGACGAACACGTACTCGAAAGCCGGCTACAACGAAACGATCGAAGGCGTCGGTCCCGTTGTCACTTATGAAGTAACCAAAAGCAGCGGGTGGATGACTGTTTACCACGGAAGAGCGCGAAATATGAAAGCATCGAGCAATACTGAGCACAAGGATTTTACCGATATGACGTGGGCGGCGATCGACACGGTCGGCAACAAGACCTTCCTCGGTGACATGAACTCGGAAGGATATGCCGAGTTGGCGGAACGCTTTGCTGATCAGGACGGTATCTCTTTCTGGGCAGGCATCGATGGTCAGCCGTTTACCAGTGAGATAGGTATCGTGCTTATGCAGTACCCGTCCAGGGGGCCCTATTTCACAATGACGCTTGATGATGATATCGGCGACCACACCGCAGAAGAGCTTGCCGAACCCGAAGGCATCGGTTTCCGTTATTCCAGCGTGCATAAGAGACCGGATGCGGACGGATACGTTCACTTTGATTTCAGAACCGATTTTCATCAGGCCGATTGGTGGAGCACCGATGACTACGGCGAAAACTTGTGGAAAAAGTACGGAGAAAACAATACGCCATATCAAGCTCTTCCCGAGAAGATCAGACCGTTGATTTCCGGTATGGGTATTACGTTCCATAACGTAGGCGTTGGACAGAAAGCTTCTATCGGCGATATGAAAATGTATATCGATACCCGTATACACACCGATGAACTGGATGAGCTTATGACGATGTATGACTCGCTTGATCCCGAGGCGTACACCGAGTCGAGCTATGAAGCGGTTACATCGGCATACCTCGAAGCGTATGAGGTGATGAGCGACGATAATATCGGAGAGCACTATTCTCAGAAGCAGATCAATAATATCGCCAAAAAACTGAAGACAGCGCTTATGGCCATTCAGCCGATGTTCAAGGTGAAGAGCGAGACGGTCGTTATCAACGGTTTTGAGATACTGACCGACGAAGACATTGAAGCGATAAGCGACGGCGGCGCGGGATATGACGCCGCTATGCTGACGGACGAATTCGTGCCGGAGGGCAGCGCCACTCAGAGCGTTTACGTTATCGGCGGAGCGTTCGACGGCGACCCGTCTTACGGCTGGAGCAGATTCGCCACCGCGCGTCTTAATGACGATGACGAGATAGAAGCGGTCAACAACGTCTTCGGCGCGGACAACCTCGACGAATCCGCCGGACTCCGTTTCTGGATAAAATACGGAAAGAGTTACACTCCGGCGCCCACCGATATGATAGTCGGCGTCGGCAGCAGCACCGAGGGATTGTACTTCGAGTGTGATTCCGCAGCCGCTCAGCTCCCGGAAGACGAGGGATACGTAGGCGTTGCGTGGAACACCTTCTACGATGTTGAGGGAGATGAAGAGATATTCGATCATCTTGGCTCCCTTGACTACATCACGATCGCCATCGAGGGATGCTATCAGAAGGAATTCTACCTCTCCGACCTGCACGCTTTTGAATGGGATATAAACAACGCATCCTTTGAAGCGATGGATAATAAGATCATCGATGCGCAGAACTATCTGGCGACTTTGAATAAAGACGACTGGTCCGTGCGTTCCTGGCAGCGCGTAGAGCAGGCGATCGAATCCGCACGTGCGCTTCACGAAATCTATGCCGTCACGCAGCAGGATGTCGACAAGGCGACGGATCATATAAACCGCTGCCTCAACTGGCTGACGCTGAGAGGAGATACTCCTACTCAGGAGGAGATAGACGCTCTTGAAGCTGCGTATTATAACGCGCGTACCTACTGGCGCGGCAACTATACCGGCAGAAGCTACGTGGAGCTGAAGGCGGAGATCGACGACGTTTCCGAATATATCGATGATGAGCTCAGTTCCGTTGCTTGCAAGGAAATGACAAACAAACTGAATACTGCGGTCGCGGGACTCGTTCCGATAACCCACAGCGGCACTGTTGCACCTACTCAAGCGACCGACTTGAACGGCAACCCGGTGACTGTCAAGCTGTTCAGCATCGAAGACTTCTCGAGTCCCAGAGATATGAACAGGGCGAACGGCCACCGCAGACCGAACGTAAACTACGATCTTGTCAACAGTGCGCCCGGTCTGGAGCTGCCCGCCAAAGCGCTGAAGATGACCGCGACGATTGACCTCTCTTCCAAGCATACTGACGAGCACGGCGCTCTCCAGTTTAAACTTGCGGATAAGATATGCCACGCGATCCATCCCGAAGTTATTACAGAGGACGGCAACCACATCGGCGGGTCGATAGGCGATCTGAGAGGATCCGCCGGTATTCGCATCTGGGTAGGCGTCAACGATCCCGTCAAGGCCAAAGATGCATTCTTCCGTTTCGGCGTTTCCAACATTGAGGAAGGCCCGATGTTTGAGAATCACGCCGTAAATATTCCGTTCCCGGCGTCCGGCAGCGGATGGATCTATATTCCGTGGGAATGCTTCGATTACTATGACGAGTGGACCGGCGGCAAGGAAACCAACCTCACAGAGATCCGCTTCATTATCATCCGCGTCGACGGTGAAGTTCCGCAGGGACTTGAGGTTTATACCACCTGCGTTTCCGCTTACACCGACCCGGTCAATTCCACCAACGTTACACCCGCTATCACCGGCGTGACCGAAGGCGAGACCGTCGACGTTGCCGGCGGGTCCGTCGCTCCGAAGTGGAATGTCGGTACCGCGACGCTGAACGGCAAGCGCTATATTGCCGGCGCTCCGATAACCAAGAACGACAGCTATAAGCTGGTTGTCACCAACGGCGACAAGCAGACCGAGGTGAACTTTACCGTCACCGGCGGCGAAGCGGCCGACGCGCTGCCCGTGGTTACCGGCGTCGCCGAAGGCGGCGAATACGACGAGCCCGTCACGATCAACTGGGACGTCGGCGAAGCGACACTGAACGGCGAAGCCATCGAGAAAGGGACCGAGATTTCCGAGCCGGGCAATTATATGCTGCAGGTCATCAACGGCACCAAGACGACGTCCGTCCGCTTCACTATCAAAGACACGACGCCGCCTCCGCCTCAGGTCAAGAAGGGCGACCCGACCGGCAACGGCAAGATCGAAGTCGACGACGCGCTTGCCGCGCTCCGTGTTGCGGCGAAGCTTGCCGAGCCCACGGAAGAGCTTCTTGCGGCCTGCGACATCGACGGCAACGGCAGGATCGAGGTCGACGACGCGCTCGCGATCCTCCGCGTTGCTGCGAAGCTCGCTGACGAAAGCTCGCTCGGATAAAAGCGAAGCAAAAGCGAATATCACACATCCGGAAGGGCGGCGAACAGCCGCCCTTTCTTTTTATGCGGTTTCAGCGCGGGCGATTACGACAGAGTGATATTTTCAGAGGGTATTTCGCGTCGCCGATATTCCGCCAAACCGCATTTCTGCGCAATTTATGCTTGATTGATTGAAGATTTTGCTTGATTTTTTGACAAATGGATGATATTATTATTTTTGTGAGTATTTAAGGTCGATAAACAGGATCGGCAGAGACTCAATAGAATTCCGAAAGGAGCAAAAAAGATGAAGAAATTCTTATCCGCATTACTCGCTATGTTGTTCGCTTTGACCGCCTTTGGCGTGTCGGCGATCTTCAGCGGGTTCATCAGCGCGGGGGCGTTTTATGATTATCTTATCTACACGCCCATCCCCGGTTTCTCAATATACACCAATGAGGAACTCGCGCT
Source organism: Clostridia bacterium (assembly GCA_017438525.1). Lineage (NCBI taxonomy): Bacteria > Bacillati > Bacillota > Clostridia > Clostridia bacterium. The sequence continues at coordinate 12,210 of JAFRVI010000056.1, read as the reverse complement.
GCTGCAGAATCCGTATGTCAGCGCCGGCGTTAATGAAACGATCGAAGGCGTAGGCCCGGTCGTTACGTGGACGCGTACCGGCTCCAACAGTTGGGGCAGCGCCGAGATCTACGGCGGATACGGCCGCAACATGCTGGTGCAGAACCATAAGGATGAGCCGAATCCCAAAGACTTTACCGATACGACCTGGGCGGCTATGGATACCATCAACGGCAAGACCGTTATGGGCGACGAGTCCTTCAAGGGACAGGACGGTCTGGTATTCTGGGTCGGTATCAACGGCGAGCCGTACACCGGAGAAGTCAGCGTCAGGATCAGACAGGTGCCCTGCACCGGTCCGTATTTTAACGGCGGATTCGATAACGATAACGGCGATCATACTCCGGAGGAGCTGCAGGAATACGGCATCGGCTTTCAGTATGCTTCCCGCGGCTTGCATCCCGATGCGAACGGATACGTTCATTTTGAATTCAAAACCGATTTTTATCAGTCTGACTGGTGGAGCACGGATGATGAGGGTATCGAGCGTCAAGGCGATATCTACAACGGCGGACAGCCCAACTACTGGCCTGTTCCGAAATCCAAAATAGCGCAGATCAGCGGTTTTTCCTTCGGAATATCCAGCACATCCGTCGGCGACAGAATATCCATCGGCGATATCAGGATGTTCCGCGATTCCCGCGTTCACACCGACGAGCTTGACGAGGTCATGTCTGAATATGACGCCCTCAACCCCGAGGCATTCACCGAAGAGAGTTATGAGGCCGCTACCACGGTGTATCTCGAGGCCTACGAAGTGATGAATGATCCCGCTCCGGGCGAGCATTATTCTCAGGAAGAGATCGACAGTATAGTTGACAGACTGAAGGCGTCTCTCAAGGCCCTCGAGCCGATGTTTATGGTCAAGAGCGAGACGGTCGCGATCAACGGTTTTGAAGTACTGACCGACGAAGACCTCGAAGCGATCAGCGACGGCGGCATGGCGTTTGACGCCGCGATGGTGACCGACGAATTCGTTCCCGAAGGCGCCGCCACCCAGAGCTTGTATGTCATGGGCGGCGCATTCGACGGTGATCCGTCATACGGCTGGAGCAAATTCATCACCGCTAAGCTGAACGACGATGACGAGATCGAGGCGGTCAAGAACGTATTCGGAGCCGATAACCTCGACGAGTCCGCCGGACTCCGCTTCTGGATAAAATACGGCGAGAGTTACACTCCCGCGCCCACCGATATGATAATCGGAGTCGGAAGCAGCACTGAGGGTGTTTATTTCGAGTGCGATTCCGCGGCTGTTCAGCTCCCGGAAGATGAGGGCTACGTCGGCGTTGCATGGAGTGCGTTCTATGACTATGAAGGCGACGCCGAAATATTTGATTATCTGAACAGTCTCGATTATATTTCCATAAGCATCGAGGGATGCGCTCAGAAGGAATATTATCTTTCCGATCTGCACGCATTTGAGTGGAGCATAAACAGCGCGTCCTTTGACGCGATGGATAAGCAGATCGTCGATGCGCAGGCGTATATGGCGACGCTGAATAAGGATGATTGGTCTGTCCGTTCCTGGCAGCGTGTGTTTGAGGCGATAGACACCGCACGTGCTCTGCACGAGACCTATGCCGTCACTCAGCAGGACGTTGATAAGGCGACCGCCCATATAAATGACTCCATCAACTGGCTCACTCCGAGAGGCGTAACTCCGACTCAGGATGAGTTGGATGCGCTCGAGGCGGCGTATTACAACGCGCTGACCTATTGGCACGGTAACTACACCGGCAGGAGCTATGCCGATCTGAAGGCGGAGCTCGATTATGTCAGCGAATATATCAACGATGAAATGAACACTACCGCGTGTGTTGATTTTACAAACCGCATTAACACCGCCGTTGCGGGCCTTGTTCCGATAACTCACGGCGGTACTGTCACGCCGACTGAGGCGACAGACGTCAACGGCAAGGCCGTTACGGTCAAGCTCTTCAGCATCGAAGACTTCTCGAGTCCCAGAGATATGAACAGGGCGAACGGCCACCGCAAAGATGACGTAAGCTATGACCTTGTCGACAGTGTTCCCGGATTGGATCTTCCCGCTAAGGCGCTGAAGATGAAGCCAAAGAGCGCGGATCTTTCTTCCAAGCCGACCGATCAGCACGGGGCTCTTCAGTTTAAGCTTTTTGACCGCTACAGCAACTCGATCACCCCCGACGTTAAGAAGACCGAAGACGGCAACACCATCGGCGGCGCGATCGGCGATCTTTCCGGATCCGCCGGTATCCGCGTCTGGGTCGGCGTCAACGACGTGAATCTGGCGCAGAAAGCGTTCTTCCGCTTCGGCGTTTCCAACTGCACCGAAGGTCCGCTGTTTGAAAGGCACGCTATCAACATTCCGTTCCCGGCGTCCGGCAGCGGTTGGCTCTATATCCCGTGGGATTGTTTCGACTTCTATGACGACTGGACCAAGGGCGAGGACATCAATCTTGCCGAGATCCGCTTCTGGATCGTTCGTGTTGACGGTGAGATACCGAAGGACCTTGAGGTTTATATGACCTGCGTTTCCGCTTACACCGATCAGGTAAGCGCGACCAATTCCACTCCGGTTATCAAAAACGTTACAGATGGTCAGAGCATCGACGTTGCCGGCGAATCCTTCGTTCCGAGGTGGGATACCGGCACCGCGACCCTGAACGGCAAGCGCTATATTGCAGGCACTCCGATTACAAAGAATGATGACTATAAGCTTGTTATCAAAAACGGTGACAAGCAGACCGAGGTCAACTTCACCATCACCGGCGGTGAAGCGGCCGACGCGCTGCCTGTCGTTACTGGAGTGAAAGACGGCACGGAGTATGACGCGCCCGTCACGATCAACTGGGACGTCGGTGAAGCGACTCTGAACGGCGAAGCCATCGAGAAGGGAACCGAGGTTTCCGCGCCTGGCAGCTATCTGCTGCAGGTAGTCAACGGCACCAAGACGACGTCCGTTCGCTTCACTATCAAAGACACGACGCCGCCTCCGCCTCAGGTCAAGAAGGGCGACCCGACCGGCAACGGCAAGATCGAAGTCGACGACGCGCTTGCCGCGCTCCGCGTTGCGGCGAAGCTTGCCGAGCCCACTGAAGAGCTTCTTGCGGCCTGCGACATCGACGGCAACGGCAAGATCGAAGTCGACGACGCGCTCGCGATCCTCCGCGTCGCTGCGAAGCTCGCTGACGAAAGCTCGCTCGGATAAAAGCTCGCGTTTGTGAGCCGGGCCCGCTGCGAAGGATCTCCGGCGAAAAGCAAGATAACAGGCAGCCCCGTCAGTAAATCTGCTGGCGGGGCTGTTTTTTTGCATTCGAGATGCTTGCAAAATGACACAATAAACCCCGTCGTTTTCACAAAGTTTTCGGCATATTGCATCTTGACTTTACAGGGCAAAAGCGGTAAAATATTATCATCAATATATAATGGCAGAAAATTGGAGGAATTTGCTTGAACTGGACATCTTTGAACGTTCTGAGAGAACAGTATCTGAGCTTTTTCGAGAGTAAAGGGCACACCCGGTTGGAGAGCGCGAGTCTTATCCCGAAGGACGACCCGTCGCTGCTTCTTACAAACGCCGGAATGGCGCCCTTGAAGAAATATTTCACCGGCGAGGCGAAGCTGCCGGGCAACCGCGCCTGCTCATGCCAGAAGTGCATCCGCACGCCCGATATCGAGCGCGTCGGCAAGACGAGCCGCCACGGCACCTTCTTCGAGATGCTGGGCAACTTCTCCTTCGGCGACTACTTCAAGAAGGAGGCGACCGCATGGGCGTGGGAGTTCTGCACCAAGGTGCTGGAGCTGCCGGTGGACAAGCTCTACGTCAGCGTTTTCGAGAGCGACGACGAGGCCTATGACATCTGGACTCAGCAGGTGGGCGTCGCGCCCGACCATATGGTGCGCCTCGGCAGAGAGGATAACTTCTGGGAGCACGGCAAAGGCCCCTGCGGCCCCTGCTCCGAGATATACTTCGACCGCGGACCCGAGAAAGGCTGCGGCAAGCCGGACTGTCACGTCGGCTGCGACTGCGACCGCTACGTCGAGTTCTGGAACCTCGTCTTCACTCAGTTCGATTCCGACGGCGCCGGCCACTACGCCGAGCTGAAATCGAAGAACATCGATACCGGAATGGGCCTCGAGCGTATCGCCTGCATCATGCAGGGAGTCGATAATCTTTTCGAGGTCGACACGATAAAGAACATCATGGCGAAGGTCTCCGAGATCGCCGGCGTGAAGTATCACGATAACGAGAAGTCTGACGTCTCGCTCCGCGTCATCACCGACCACATCAGGAGCACCGTCTTCATGCTCGCCGACGGCGTAACGCTCTCCAACGAGGGCAGGGGATACGTCCTCCGCCGCCTGCTCCGCCGCGCCGCCAGACACGGCAAGCTGCTGGGCATCAACGAGCCCTTCCTTTACAAGATCTGCGACACCGTCGCGCACGAGAGCGGCGGCGCCTACCCCGTGCTCATCGCGAAGAACGAGTACATCAAGGACGTGATCAAGTCCGAAGAGGAACGCTTCGCGGAAACGATAGACAAGGGTCTTGAACTGCTCGACGGACTTACCGCCGAGAACGGCGTCATTTCCGGCGCCGACGCGTTTAAGCTTTACGATACCTACGGATTCCCGCTCGACCTGACGGTCGACATCCTCGCCGAGCGCGGAATGACCGTCGATACCGACGGCTTCGACGCGCTGATGAAGGAGCAGAAGGAACGCGCCCGCGCCGCCAGAAGCAGCGACAAGGCGAACTCCTGGGAAGCGGGCGGCTCCGCCGATTCCGCCGCGGCCGCGACCGAGTTCCTCGGCTACGAAACCACCGAGGCGGAAGCGACCGTCGTCGCCGTGCGCGAACAGGAAAAGGGCGCGATAATCGTCCTCGACCGCACGCCTTTCTACGCCGAGAGCGGCGGACAGGTCGGCGACACCGGCGTCATCACCGGTGCGAACGGCTCCGTAAAGGTGACCGACTGCCGCAAGACTCCCAACGGCGGCTTCCTGCACTTCGCGGAGAGCGCGAACGGCATCGCCGTCGGCGACAAGGTCACCGCGACGGTGGATAAAGACCGCCGCGACGCGATCCGCCGCAACCACTCCTCCGCGCATCTGCTCCAGGCCGCGCTCCGCGCCGTTCTGGGCGACCACATTTCCCAGGCGGGCAGCTACGTCGACGAGCACCGCATGCGCTTCGACTTCACCCACAACCGCGCCCTGACTCCCGAACAGATCGAGCGGGTCGAGGCGATGGTGAACGCCGAGATCGGCAAAGCTCTGCCGGTCAATACCGAGGTAATGAGCATCGAACAGGCGAAGCAGAGCGGCGCGATCGCTCTCTTCGACGAGAAATACGGAGACTCCGTCCGCGTCGTCGCGATGGGCGACTTCTCCAAGGAGTTCTGCGGCGGCACGCACGTCGCCAACACCTCCGAGGTCGGCTCCTTCCGCATCGTTTCGGAAACCGCCGTCGCCGCCGGAGTCAGAAGGATCGAGGCCGCGACCGGCTTTAACGTGCTGGCGCTGCTGAAGGAAAAAGAAGCGATCATCGCGCAGGCGGAGGAGATACTCAAGTCCGGCGCGAAGGAGCTGCTCGGCAAGCTCGCCTCCGTCGTGGAGGAAAACAAGCGCCTGAGCAAGGAGCTCGCCGCCGAGAAGGCGAAGTCCGCCGCGTCCGGCGTCGACGGCCTGCTTGCGAAGGCGTGCGAAAAGGGCGGCTGCCGCCTGCTGACCGAGAAGCTTGGCGAGATCGAGCCCGACGCGCTCCGCACCATCGGCGACGCGCTGAAGGATAAATGCCCCGATATCGTCGCCGTTCTGGTCGGCGAAAACGGCGGCAAGTCGGTCATGTCCGTCGTCTGCGGCTCCGAGGCCGTCAAAAAGGGCGCGAACGCCGGCGCCATAGTCAAGAAGCTCGCCGCGATATGCGGCGGCGGAGGCGGCGGCAGACCGGACAGCGCAATGGCCGGTATCCGCGACGTTTCCAAACTCGACGAGGCGTTCAAAGCGGTGCTCGACTGATACAAGTACCCTCCGCGCATCCGCGGAGTATTATGAAACGGAGGAGAATTATGGATTGCCTGTTCTGCAAAATAATCGCCGGCGAGATCCCCTCGGCTAAAGTCTACGAAAACGACAAGGTCTACGCCTTCCGCGACATAAATCCCCAGGCGCCTACGCACGTTCTCATCGTCCCGAAGCGGCACCTCGCCGACGCGAGCGAGCTGACGGGCGAGAACGCCGCCGTGGCCGCCGATATCTTCGCCGCCGCCGCCGAAATCGCGGCCGCCGAAGGTCTTACCAACGGCTTCCGCGTCGTAACCAACTGCGGCGACGACGCCTGCCAGTCGGTGCACCATCTGCATTTCCACCTCCTCGGCGGAACGAAGATGGCCGAAAAAATGTCATAAAAAAATTATCATAAAAAGGAGTTGTCTGAAATGACGAAGAACAAGAAGCTTTTGGCGTGGCTCGACGAAATGGTCGAGCTCAACGCTCCCGACAAGGTGGTCTGGATCGACGGATCCGAGGACCAGATCGAGGAACTGCGCGCCACCGCCTGCAAGACCGGTGAGATGGAAAAGCTCAACGAAGAAATGCTGCCCGGCTGCTACCTGCACCGCACGGCGATCAACGACGTCGCGCGCGTCGAGGGCAGGACCTTCATCTGCACCACCGAGCGCGAAGAGGCCGGCGCCACCAACAACTGGATGTCCCCCAAGGAGACCTACGATAAGCTGTATAAGCTCTACAAGGGCTCGATGAAGGGCAGAACGATGTACGTTATCCCTTATTCCATGGGCATCGTCGGCAGCGAATTTGCCAAAAACGGCATCGAGCTGACCGATTCCATCTACGTCGTGCTGAATATGTGCATCATGACGAGAGTCGGCACCGACGTCCTCGAGTCCATCGGCGACGACGGCGACTTCGTCAAGGGAATGCACTCCCGCGCCGACATGAACGAGGAAGAGCGCTACATCTGCCAGCTTCCCGAAGACAACACGATAATGTCCGTCAACAGCGGCTACGGCGGAAACGTCCTGCTGGGCAAGAAGTGCTTCGCGCTCCGCATCGCCTCCGTCCTCGCGCGTGACGAGGGCTGGATGGCCGAGCATATGCTCATCCTCGGCATCGAGGATCCGCAGGGCAACGTCAAATACGTCACCGCCGCCTTCCCCTCCGCCTGCGGCAAGACGAACCTCGCCATGCTCATCCCGCCGGAATACTACGCCTCCAAGGGCTATAAGGTCTGGTGCGTAGGCGACGACATCGCCTGGCTCCGCATCGGCGAAGACGGACGCCTCTGGGCGGTCAACCCCGAGAACGGCTTCTTCGGCGTCGCCCCCGGCACGAGCGAAAAGACCAACCCCAACGCCCTAGCCGCCACGAGAAAGGGCACGATTTTCACCAACGTTTGCCACAACCTCGACAACAACACGGTCTGGTGGGAAGGCCTCGACAAGAACCCGCCCGAGAACGCCGTCGACTGGAAGGGCAACCCCTGGAACGGCAAGACCGCCACGGAGAAGGGCGCTCATCCGAACAGCCGCTTCACCGCTCCGGCAGTCAACTGCCCCTGCCTGTCCAAAGAGTTCTATAACCCGAAGGGCGTGCCGATCTCCGCTATCATCTTCGGCGGACGCCGCGCCAAGACCGCTCCGCTGGTGTACCAGTCCAGAAACTGGCAGCACGGCGTATACATGGGCTCCGCCATGGCGAGCGAAACGACCGCGGCCGCTTCCGGCGCCGTCGGCGTCGTCCGCCGCGATCCTATGGCGATGCTGCCCTTCTGCGGCTACAATATGGGCGACTATTTCGCTCACTGGCTCGATATGGGCAAAAAGATCCCCAACCCGCCCAAGATCTTCAACGTCAACTGGTTCCGCACCGACGATGAAGGCCACTTCATCTGGCCCGGATTCGGCGACAATATGCGCGTGCTGATGTGGATCCTCGCCCGCTGCGAAGACAAGATCGGCGCTCAGGAGACCGCCATCGGCTACCTCCCGAACCCCGAAGATATCGAGACCGAAGGCCTTGACGGCATAGACGTCGAGACCATCAGAGGACTGCTTTCCGTCGACGCGGACCTGTGGCTGCAGGACGCTGACGGCGTCGAGGAGTTCTACAAGAAGATCGACAGCGTCGGCAACCGTATGCCGAAGGAGCTTTACGACGAGCTCGCCGGCCTGCGCGAGCGCCTCGGCAAGTGCAAATAATATAATCAAAGACAGTTCGTTTCCCGCTCGCCGGAGCGGGAAACGAATCTGCAGCGAGGCAGATAAATAAATAACGGGAGCGATAATATGGAAAGACTTGACAAAATCAACTACTACCTCGATATAGCTGAAACGGTGTCCAAGCGCGGCACCTGCCTGCGCCGCAACTACGGCGCGATAATAGTCAACTTCGACCAGATAATCTCCACCGGCTATGCCGGAGCGCCCCGCGGCAGAAAGAACTGCTGCGATCTCGGCCACTGCCTCAGAGATGAGATGAATGTCCCCAGAGGCGAGCGTTATGAGCTCTGCCGTTCCGTTCACGCCGAGATGAACGCGATCATTTCGGCTTCCCGAGACTCGATGATCGGCTCCACCATGTACCTTGTCGGCATCGAAAGCGACGGCGAATACGTAGAGAACGCCTCGCCGTGCTCCCTCTGCAAGCGTCTGATAATAAACGCCGGCATCGAGCGCGTAGTTATCAGAAACACAAAAACGAAGTACACCTGCATAAAAACGGAAGAGTGGATAGCAAACGATGACAGTCTTAACGGCAGCGTCGGCTACTGATCTTCAAAAAAGGGACCGTATCAGTGGATAAAAAGGAACTGAAATTCAAAAAGACTGTCGTCTTCGCGCTTTCTATAACGCTGACGCTGTCAATACTTTTCAGCGGGGTGACGTTTCTGCTCTACGGCCCGTATTCTTACGTGCGCGATTATATAATCACGTCAGCTATGACGACGCTCAATCACCAGTGGATCGCTACCATGCTCTATGACGAGCAGCAGATCGACGAGGTAATGCGCGAGAACACGGTCATTGAATCGGGAGAAACGACTGATATCGGTATGATAAAAGTCGGCAGCGCCTCATGGCCCGGCAAAAACGCCAGACCGACGATAAAGGAAGCCGAGGTAATCCACGCTGACGACAGCGTTATTGTCGAGGAGTTCAAATTCAGCAGCTTCAAGGGCTGGATGATGCTCGTGCGCGATCCCAAATCGGTCAAGCTCGGCGTTGCCAAAGAAATCGGCGTCAAGGGCGAACGGCTCCGCGAAATGACGAAGCGCCTCGGCGCGTTCGCGGCGATAAACGCCAGCGGCTTCGCCGATCCCGGTTACGTCGGCAACGGCGGAACGGTCGTCGGCCTCGTTATCCACGAGGGCAAGGTAATCCACGGCGGTATTGCGAAAACGCAGGGCATTATCGGCTTTGATAAGAACGGCGTTCTCATCGTCGGCGAGTTCAAGCGCGAAGAGATCGAAGCTATGGATATTCAGTACGCGGTCGAGTTCCGCCCGTTCCTGATAGTAAACGGCGAGCCCGCGACGATAAAGGGCAACGGCGGCTGGGGAATGGCTCCGAGAACAGCGATCGGCCAGCGTGCCGACGGCGTGGTGCTCATGCTCGTGATCGAGGGCAGAAACCCGCCTTCCAGTATCGGAGCCACTATGCCGGAGGTGCAGGATCTGATGTCCGCTTACGGCGCGGTCAACGCCGCGAATCTCGACGGCGGCTCCTCTACCTCGATGATACTCGACGGCGAGATTCTCAACGTACCGTCGAGCGGCGAGGGCGAACGCAGAGTGCCTAACGCATGGGTGGTAATAAAATAAAAAGAACAATGAAAGATAGTATTACCAACGAAAAATCTTTCGGCAGGACGGTGCTGTCGCTCGTCCTGCCGCTTGCTATACAGAACCTCATCAACGTCGCCGTCAACGGCGCCGACGTGTTCATGCTGCAGATGATAGGGGAAACCTCGCTCTCGGCCGCGTCTATGGCAGGGCAGGTCTACTTCATTTTGACGCTGATACTCTTCGGAATGTCCAGCGGCGCGGCGGTGCTCACCGCGCAGTATTGGGGCAAGCGCGACGTGCGCACCGTCGAGAAGGTCATGGGAATGACCGTGCGCTTCGCGGTAACGGTCAGCATGGTCTTCTTTATCGTTGCGTTCTGTTTTCCGCGCGCGGTAATGAGCGTGCTTACCGACGTTCCCGCGGTGATTGACGAAGGCGTTCCGTATCTGCGGATAATGGCGTGCTCCTACCCGATAACCGCGGTAACGATAATCTGCCTCAACGTTCTCCGCACCATCGAAAAGGTGAATATTTCCACTGTCGTATATCTGCTTTCGTTGTTTACGAATATCGGGCTGAACCTCTGCTTCATAAAGGGGTGGATCGGGTTCCCGCGGATCGGGATCGCCGGAGTTGCGATAGCTACGGTTTCCGCCCGCGCGCTCGAGATAGTAATAACGCTGATCTACGTGCGCAGCCGCAAAAGCTTGATGCGCCTGCGTTTCAAGGATATATTCAAGCGCAATAAACTGCTGTCGAAGGACTTCCTGCATTATTCCATGCCGGTCGTGCTGAACGAAATGCTGTGGGGCACGGCGATCTCGCTTTCCGCAACGGTGATAGGGCATCTCGGGCAGGAGCCGATAGCCGCGCAGTCGGTCGCGACGACGGTGCGCCAGCTCGCCATGGTTGTCGTCTTTGGCATCGCCAACGCCACGGCGATCATAGTCGGCAAGGAGATCGGCGCCGGCCGCGTAGAGCGCGCGAAAACCTATTCGCGCAAGCTTATGCGTTTCAGCTTAGCTGCGGGAATATGCGGCGCCGCGCTTATGTTCGGGCTGCGTCCGGTAATTCCCGGGCTTATGGGAAACCTTTCCGAGCTCGCGGCGGAGTATCTCAAATTCATGCTGCTTGCGATGTCGGTCTACGTAATCTTCGCCTCGGTCTCCGCTACCGGTATAGTCGGCGTCTTCCGCGCCGGAGGAGATACGCGGATGGGGTTGCTGCTTGACGTCGGCACGCTTTGGTTCATCTGCCTGCCGCTCGGATTTCTGGCGGCGTTCGTCTGGAATCTGGACGTGAAGTGGGTGTTCCTGATACTTGTCAGCGACGAGCTGCTGAAATTCCCGATAGTCATATGGCGGTTCAGATCCATGAAATGGCTGAACAACGTCACTCGCGACGAGGTGACGGAGCAGAACAAGGAGGAAGCTTATGAAGGGGCGAGAACTGCTTGACGCGCTTCAAACGGCGCTGCGTCTGAAGGATGCTACCCGCCATTGTTATACGGCCGGCGGGCGCCGCGAAAGCGTTGCGGAGCACAGCTGGTCCGCCGCGCTGACGGCGTATTTCATAAAGGATGAATTCCCCGGCATAGATACGGATAAGGTAATAAAAATGTGCCTCATCCACGATCTCGGCGAAGCGTTCACCGGCGATATCCCCAGCTTTGATAAAACGGAAGCCGACGAAAAAACGGAGGAACGTTTGCTTGCCGATTGGGTTAAGACGCTGCCGACGGAGCTTCGCGGCGAGCTGACGGCGCTTTACGCGGAGATGAACGAGATGAAGACGCCGGAGGCGCGCTTGTATAAGGCGATCGACGGCTTCGACGCCGTTATACAGCACAATCTCTCCGACCTCTCCACCTGGATACCGAAGGACTACGAGCTGAACAAAACCTACGCGGAGGACCGCTGCGGCGACAGCGAATTCCTGAAGGAACTGCGCAGGGAAATGCGCGCTGATACCGAGCGGAAAATTGCGGAGGAACGGGAATAACAACTAAAGATAAAACAAAAACGGACGGCATGAGCCGTCCGTTTTTGCGTATGTTAGTCTATCAGAGGGAATCAGCCAGCTTCGCGGCGACGCGGAGTATCGCCAGCGCGTCGGCGACCGTGATTTCACCGTCGCCGTCGGTGTCGCCGATCAGGAGAGCTTCGGGAGTTTCTTCCGCGAGTTTGGCGGCTATACGCAGCGCGGCGAGCGCGTCGGAAACAGTGATTTTGCCGTCAAAATCGAAGTCGCCCTTCATCGGCTCGGGCTCGTCTCCGCCTTCAACGAGGCCTTCCGCGGCTTCCGCGACCGCCTGCGCGGCGGCGTCGATCGCGCTCTGCGCGGAGTACGGGTTCGCTTTGACCGCGTTTGCGTTTTTCAGC